>CAXTTP010000004.1:286-14993 GCA_964247195.1 uncultured Sphingomonadaceae bacterium | reverse complement strand
GAGGCGCAGGTGCATTTCGACATGTACGGTCGCCTGCTCTCCGTCGATCCGCCGTTTGCCGGCGGCATCATGCACTGGACCTACCCGGTTCCGCTCCGGATGGAGGGCTGGATCAACGTCTATACGATCCATGACGTGATCCCGCTTCTGCGGCCCGACCTGACGCCGATCGCGCAGCGGCGGCATCGGCGCCTGCTCGGCCGGATCGTCGCGGCGGCCGACCGCATCGCCACCGTCTCCGAGGCGTCCCGCGACGAGATTGTCGCCGCGCTCGGCTGCCCGCCGGGCCTGGTGCAAAATACCGGTCAGTCGGTCGATGCTCCTGCCGGAGGGGAGCCCGCGCAACTGCCGCGGGGGCTTGTGCCGGGGGGTTATCTTCTGGTCTGCGGCTCGGTCGAGCCCCGGAAGAACGTCGCCCGCATCCTCGATGCCTATCGGCAGAGCGGCGTCGCCATGCCGCTGGTCCTCGCCGGGCCGGATGGCTGGAACGCTGCCGAGATCATCGCACAGATCGCCGCGACGCCGAACGCGTTACGGTTGGGGTGGCAGACCCGGGAGACCATCGACGCGCTGATCGGCAACGCGCGTGCCCTGCTCATGCCGTCGCTGGCCGAGGGCTTCGGCCTGCCCGTCATCCAGGCGATGGCGCGCGCCGTCCCCGTGGTCACCTCAGGCGCCGGTGCGCTCGCCGAAACCGCCGGCGGCGCGGCGCTCCTCGTCGATCCGTTGGACACCGCCGAGCTCGCCGCCGCGATCCGTGGCGTGAGCATGGACGACGCGCTCTGTGCCCGCCTCGCCGCCGCCGGGCGCCGCCGCGCCGAGGCGTTCACGCCTGACCGGATCGCGCCACGGCTGGAGCGGCTCTACGCCGAGCTCGTTGCCTCGCGCGCCGCCCCGGCCTATCGGCCTACCCTCCATCCAGCGGGTGATCCGAATTGAGTTCTCTGCGTATCGGCATCGACGGCTATAATCTGGCGATGCGCCACGGCACCGGCATCGCTACCTACGGGCTGGTCCTGGCGCAGGTTCTCAAGCGTGCCGGGCACCGCGTGGAAGGCGTGTTCGGCCTCGACGTCGGCAACGATCCGGCGATGCGCGAGGTCATGTTCTTCGATCTACTCGCGCGCGCCGAACCCAAGAACCAGACCCGCGCCCAGATCCGGCGCGAAGCCGCGCGGCGATTCCGGGAAGCGGCGCCGCCGTTCCAGCGACCGCAGGCGCGCGACGTGCCGCTGACCGACAAGGTGGAGAAAAGCGCCTTCCAGTTCCGGCTTCCCGTGTTCGACCGTCTGGTGAGCTCCTCGCGTCTGTTCGAGATCGCGCATACGCATTTCGGCTATTATGGACGGTTCGTGCGGCTACGGATGAACAACCCGCCGCCGATCATGCACTGGACCTATCCGGTCCCAGTGGAGATCGAGGGTTCGCGCAACATCTACACGCTGCATGACCTCGTGCCGCTGCGCCTGCCTTACACCACGCTGGACGCGAAGAAGTCCTACTTCGGCATCGTCCAGACCTGCGCGCGACGCGGCGCCCATATCTGTACCGTCTCCGAAGCGAGCCGCAACGACATCATCGCCACGCTGGGCGTGCCCGCCGACCGGGTGACCAACACCTACCAGGCCTCGCCGACGCCGCAGGATGTGCTGCACGCCGATCCGGTGGAGGATGCCGGCATGGTCGAGGGCATCTTCGGACTGCGCCAGAGGGGCTATTTCCTGTTCTTCGGCGCGATCGAACCGAAGAAGAACGTCGGCCGGCTGATCGAGGCATATCTCTCGACCCGCACCGAGACGCCGCTGGTGATCGTCGGCGCACGCGCCTGGCAGAGCGAGGACGAACTGAGGCTTGCCGAGGGCGCCATGGGAAAGCGCATCATCCGGCTCGAATACCTCCCGCGCGAGCTGTTGCTGCGACTGATCAGGTCCGCCCGCGCGGTCCTCTTTCCGTCGCTCTACGAGGGCTTCGGGCTGCCGGTGCTGGAGGCGATGCAGCTCGGCACGCCCGTGCTGACGTCTCGGACGGGTTCGCTCCCGGAGGTGGCGGGCGATGCCGCCATCCTCGTCGACCCCTACAGCGTCAACGCGATCGCGGATGGCCTGCGCGCGCTCGATCAGGACGATGCGCTGCGCACCCGTCTCGAGAGCGCGGGTCGCGTCCAGGCGGCGCGGTTCTCGGAGGCGCGATACCAGGAAAGACTGGAGGACATGTATGCGCGCGTGCTCGCCCAGCCCGTTTGACGCGGAGCATCGGCCCGTTCCGGGCGTTTGGCTTGCCGCGAACCATCTCCCGGAGCACATCGCCTGCGGGATCGTGGCCTTCGGAGAAGCCGACAAATGGAAGTAGCGGAAGCCGGGGCATCGGGCGAACAGGGCGCCGGCCTTCCGATCGACCCGTTCTCCGTCTACCACGGCGTCGCCAGCCGCATCGGCGGGCTAGGCGGCGAAACGATCGGCCACGAGCCGGGCTATGCCTTCCACACGCCGTATGTCCAGGCCGCCCGCGGCCGGGCGGAGTTCACGATCCGCTTCGCTGAGCTCGCGGCGACCCGAGGCGTGCTGACCGTGCGCGTGCACATGCTGCCGGTGGACCACAGCCAGAACGCGCAGCTGGTGAACAGCGAGCGAATTGCGCTGGCTCAGCTCGCTGAACAGGGCGGCGAGTTGAAGATCCATTTCCAAGGCTCCAGGGGTATGAGCTTCGCCGCCTACGGGGTGGTGCCGGACGATACCGACGCAACCGCCTCCGGGCTGACGGTGACACTCGATCGGCCACATGACGGATCGGAGGAACATCCGATGCCCGCGCGTAGCGGCACGCGCATCGGCACCCGCGGTTTTACGGAGACGTCCCGGCTCGTCTCCACGGACCGGCCAAGCCTGGCCTCGCCCGTCTCGCAGATACGAACCGCTGCGCAATGCCGCGAACGCCCGTTTACGGAGTGGCGAGCCCGGCTCGGCGCGGCCGGTGCCGACGACGGTGAGCTTTGGAAACAGGTCTTCGTCCTCGAAGCACTGCGTCGATACGGCCTCTTGCAACCCGGCTCGCAGGGACTGGGCCTGGGCGTAGCGGGCAGTCCACTGCCGGCGGCGATGGCGGCACTGGACGTGGTGGTGGTTGCGGCCGACGCACCGGGCGCCTTTGCCGACCCGGTGCTGGACGGGTTTCGCCGTCCCGAGCTGTGCGACAGCGCCCGCTTCGAAGCGAACGTCTCGTTCCAGCAGATCGACATGGCGACGATCCCAGCCGGGTTCGCTGACTTCGACTTCGTCTGGTCCTCGAATGCGATCGGATCGCTGGATACCGTCGCCACCGCGCTGAGTTTCATCGAAAATGCGATGGCCTGCCTCCATCCCGGCGGCCTCGCGATACATATGCTGAGCCTCGTGTCGGACGATGCGATCATCGACGCGCGCGCGCCGCTCACGTTTTTCAGGCGCGATGTGGAACGCATGGGCCTGACGCTCATCGCGCGCAATTACGAGGTCGCCCAGATCAAGGCGAGCGATCCCGAGAGCCCCGCCGCCATGGCCGGGAGGCGGTCAGTCGACGCCGTCCCGGACGTCACGCCGTTCGGGCTGATCGTGCGACGGCCGCCAGAACCGGCTTAGCAAAGAATAAGCCTCCTGTTCTTTTCGGCGGAGCACCCAACTCAGCGTCCCGCCGCGCGCCCGCTCAGCGGAACAGCACGAGCATGATATCCTCGTCGGCTGGCGCAGCCAGGATCTCCGCGCGTGTGATCGGGCGCAGACTCGCTGACGCGCTCACATAGTTGAGTGCGAAACCCTGCGCGACGATCTCGTCGATGAAGCCGCCGGGATCGTCGTAGCGGGCGCCGACGAACTCCAGCAGGATCATCATCGGCCGGCCCTGCGCCAGAATGCCGGTCATGCCGCGCCAGATCGCCTGCTCGGCGCCCTCGGCATCGATCTTGATCACGTCGGCGTCCGCCGCTTCCGGGTAGCTGTCGAGCCGGCGCAGCGCCAGCGTGCCCTCCTGCACATCCGGCGGCGTCGGAACCACGGTAGTGCCACCGGGATAGAATTCAGGGACATGCAGCCGCACGCGCATGCCGTCGTGCTCGCCGAGCGGATCGGCGTGGATCGCCACGCGCTCGCGAAAACCGTTGACGTGGACGCTGCGCCGGAGATGCCGCGCAATTTCCGGGTTGGGCTCGAAGGCGTGGACCTTGCCGGTGGCGCCCACCATATCCGCCATGATCATCGTGAAATAGCCCAGGTTCGCGCCCACATCGATCGCGACCATGCCCCGCCGAAGACGGGCCACGAGCACCTCGGTAACCCACATCTCCCAATAGCCTTCGAGAATGAGATGGGAAGCGACGCCGACGTCCTGCGGATCGACATATAATTTGTAGCGCCCGAGGATGCGGCAGAGACCAATGCCGCCGCCGAGATAGGCGTACTGCGTCAACGCCCGAATCTGGTGCTGAAGCCGCTGGCGGCGGCGCCGCACAAGGCTGCGAAGCTCGAAACGATCGCTCCGCCAAAAGCGCAGCCGGTGCAAAAAACCCATCGTCCTATCCCTTTGGTGCGGCCGTACAGCCGGCTCCTGGCCGCGCGGCATCGGCCGCGGCGAGCTCGGCTCAGCCAGACTTCACGACTTCGTCGATGCGCAGGAGCATCCGCAGGAGTGATTCCAGCCCGTCGAGGGGCCAGGCGTTTGGTCCGTCCGAAAGCGCACTGTCCGGATCGGGATGCGTTTCCATGAACAGTCCCGCCACGCCCGCCGCGACCGCAGCGCGCGCGAGCACCGGCACGAACTCGCGCTGCCCGCCCGAGCTCGTGCCGAGCCCGCCCGGCAGCTGCACCGAATGGGTCGCATCGAACACCACGGGGCAGCCGGTTTGGGCCATGATCGGCAGGCTGCGCATGTCGGAGACGAGATTGTTGTAGCCGAACGAGGCGCCGCGCTCGCACAGCATGATCTGCGGATCGACGATGCCGGCGGCGCCGGCAGCAGCGCGCGCCTTGGCGACGACGTTGGCCATGTCCTGCGGCGCCATGAACTGCGCCTTCTTGATGTTGACCGGCCGGCCGCTGGCGGCGGCCGCGGCGATGAAATCGCTCTGCCGCGCCAGGAAGGCGGGCGTCTGCAGCACGTCGACGACGTCGGCGACGGGCTCGACCTGCTCGGCCGTGTGGACGTCGGTCAGCACCGGCAGCCCGGTCTCGGCGCGGACCTTGGCGAGGATGCGCAGACCCTCGTCCATGCCCAGGCCGCGGAACGACGTGCCCGAACTGCGGTTCGCCTTGTCGAACGAACTCTTGAAGATCAGCAGGATGCCAAGGCGTTCGGCGATCCGGCCGAGGCGTTCGGCGGTGGCGAGGATCAGTGCCTCGGACTCGATCACGCACGGGCCGGCGATCACGAACAGCGGTCGGTCCCCGCCGACGGGGTGGTTGCAGAGCATCATCGCGACGCCCTTAACCGATTCCGCGCGCCGCTAGCAGCGATTCCAGCACCGGCACGTCCGACGGGTTGTTGAGCTCCCAGAAGTCGACATGATCGGTTTCCGGCAGCACCACCTGGACCGGAATATCGGCATCCAGGAAGCGTAACTGCTCCAGCCCCTCCAGTTGCTCCAGCCGCGAGGTGGGCAGCCCGACATACGCCGCGAGCGCCGCGCGGCGGTAGGCATAGACGCCGACGTGCAGGAACACCGGGAGATCGGGCGCATCGGCCTGCCCGTCCGGCACATAGGGCAGCACGCGCTTGGAGAAATAGAGCGCGCGTGCCGATGCGGAGAACACCACCGTCGTCCCGCCGACGCGGCCGGCGCGTTGATCCTCGACCAGCCGGCGGTGCAGATCGGGCGGACAGCGCACCGCCGGCGTCGCGACCTGAGCGGCCGGATCCTCGCGCAGCCGCCGGATCAGCGCCGTCACGAAGCCCGGCGGGGTCAACGGCGCGTCACCCTGCAGGTTGACGACGATATCGATGTCGTCGGGCAGCTCCGCCAGCGCCGCGGCGCAGCGTTCGGTGCCGTTGGCGCACCCATCCGGGGTCATCAGCACGTGCGCGCCGAAACCCTCCGCCGCGTCGCGGATGCGATCGTCGTCGGTGGCGACATAGACCGGTCCGTCCGGTGCCGCGCGGCAGGCCGCCTCCCAGCTGCGCCGGATCAGCGGCTTGGCGACCCCGTCCGCGCCGCGCAGCGCGACAAGCGGCTTGCCGGGGTAACGGGTGGAGGCGAAGCGGGCCGGGACGATGATTGCGGCGCGGGTCTGCGCCGGGCGCTCAGGAGCCGCCGGCACGGAGAAAGTCGTGGACGTGGACCAGGCCGACCGGCAGCGCGGCGTCCACCGGGCTGACCACGAACAGCGAGGTGATGCGATTGGCGTTCATCAGCGCCACAGCATCTTCCGCCATCGCGTCGGCGGCGATGGTGATCGGCCCGCGCGTCATGACGTCGCCGGCGGTGGAAGCCATCAGCGCGTCGATGTGGCGGCGCAGATCGCCGTCGGTGATCACGCCGATCAGCCTGCCATGTTCGTCCACCACGCCGGCGACGCCGAAGCTCATCGCCGTCATCTTCACGATCACGTCGCGCATCGCCGCGCTGTGCGTTACGAGCGGCAACTGCTCGCCGGAATGCATCATCGCCGATACTGGGGTCAGCCGCGCGCCGATCGCGCCGCCGGGGTGCAGCGCGTGGAGCCGATCGCGCGACACGCCGCGCAGGCGCATCACCGCCATCGCCAGCGCGTCGCCCAGCGCCAGCATCATCGCCGTCGAGGTCGTCGGCGCGATGTTGACCGGGCAGGCTTCCCGCGCGCGCGGGAGCAGCAGCCGCACGTCGGCCTGCTGCATCACCGGCGATCCCGCCTGCGCGGCGATCGCGACGATCGGGATCTTCAGCAACTTGCCCCGCGCCATGATTGAGCGCAGTTCCGGCGTGCCGCCCGAATTGGACAGCACGAGCAAGGCATCGCCGTCGATCAGCATGCCGAGATCGCCGTGCGATGCCTCGGCGGGATGGACGAAGATTGCCGGCGTGCCGGTCGAAGCGAGGGTCGCCGCAATCTTGCGGCCGATATGACCGGACTTGCCCATGCCGCTGACCACGACCCGGCCGGGCGTATGCAGTACCAGATCGACCGCGTGCACGAAGCTGTCGTCGATCGTCTCGGCCAGGCTGGTGAGCGCCGCCGCCTCGAGTCCAATCACTTCGCGGCCATAGGCGAGCATCTGGCTACCGTCGAAGCGGAGGCGCCGTTCGAAGGGTCTCTTTGCTTCCGACCGCATTCTAATGCTCCTGACGCGACACGCGGCATGCGGCCCGGTCGCTCCCCGGACATTCCGGGCGGTCGCGCCTGCAATGCCACCGACAACAACGCTGCTAGCCCGGTCCCCGTTGCAAATCGAGCAATTTACCGTTCGTTACGGGGGCAACGCGATCGTTGGGAAATAGTGCGTCCGTATCGGCGATCCAACCTTTCTGATCGGTGTACGGCACGCGCGAGCATCGAGATGTGGGTATCGGCACCTGGTCCAGCCGAGCGTGCGCGACCTTGGTCGACTACGTCAAACGAGCATTGCAGGACGCGCCGCGACGGTTAAGGGAGCATGCGTGGCTTCCGGCAACAGACCAGTCCCTATCGTGTCGATCCCGCCCTCAACTGGCTCGCTGGATCGACCGCGCCCCGCGACAGGGATGAAACACCGTCAAAGCGGTGGCGTCTGTGCACCTTGGCCGATGGCAGACGATGGTCCCTTAACCAATCTGACCAATTATGATCCGTGCGTGGAGGGAGGAGACGACCCGACCATGAACGGGGTCGCAGCCATGTCGCCTGAATACCACGGTGAAGGACGAGGCGAAGGGCTCACGCGCGAACGGGCGGCGAAACTGCGCGAAGCGCGCGGGTTGCTGGCGGCTGCGCTCGAACTGCTCGACGATCATGCCCGGTCGCCGGCTGCCGCCAACGTCGACCTCGCCATCCACCAGATCGACGCCGAGCTGGCGCAATAGGCTCCGCCGCCTAGTCCTGGTCCTCGAGGTAGCTCGCCAACGCCAGGGCTGCCGGCGGACTGAGCCGCACCAGCACGCGCCGCTGATCATGTTCGTCCTTCTGGCGTACGAAGATGCCTGCCTGCTCCAGCGTCTTGACCCAGCGCAAGGTGGTCGTCTCCGGCACCTGTGACGACAGGCAGAGGTTCATCACCGGCGTCTCGCGGCCCTCCGCCTCGGCGATGAAGATGTCGAGCATCATGTCCCAAGCGGGATCGGCGAACAGATCGGACTTGAAGAAGCGGGCGCGGCGCAGCCGTTCGCGCACCATCCGCCGCGCGATCCGGACGCTGTGCCCGCTCACCTCGCTGTGCTGCTGCCGCAGCGGTGGCAGCCGCTCGACGATCGGCCGCAGGCGGGTGACGCTCGCGCCGCGCGAGGCCGGATCTTCGACCTCGCCGACGAGGCCCGGACCGCGCTTCTTCTGGATACCCATGTCAGCCCCTCAGCTCCCCTGCCGCCGCTTTCGCCGCCGCCAGCTTCTGCAGCTCCTGGCGTGCATGCGCATCGACGATGTCGGTCTGCGCCGCCGTCAGCGAGTCGACCGTCGCGAGATATTCCGGAACCTCGTCGGCCAACAGGATCGACGGGCACTGGCCGTCGAACGTTCCGAGGTTGGGCCGGTGCCAGCGATAGCCGACCATCGCCGCGAGTTCGGGATCGAGCGTGCGGGCGAACTGCGGCGAGTAGGTAAGCGACTGGTTCTCGTAGGATTTGAGCCAGCCGAGGCTGTAGCTGATGATGATCGCCCGGCGTGGCGCATCGCTGAAGTTGCCGCCGGCCGCGTGCAGTGTCGAGCCGAGGAACAGGAGCACGTCGCCCGGATCGATCAGGCAGGTGTCCGGCGCCCCGAGATCCGCCTCCTGCGAGAGATGGTCGACATGGCTTCCCTTCCACACCTTGGTGGCGCCGTTGGCCGCCGTGAAGCGGCTGAGCGGCCAGAGCACGTTCACCGAATATTCGATCTCGCCGCGCGGCGCCGGCCACATCGTCTGGTCGCGATGCGCGATCTGCGCCGGCGCGCCGGGATGGATCTCCAGCGCCTGGCTGAGGTTGAGCTGCGCAAAGTCGCACCAGGGCTCGAGCATCGTCCGCGCCGCGGCGCGCACCGCATCGTGCAGGATCAGCTCGTGCGTACCGCGCGATCGCTTGAGCAGGCCGTGAAAGCGCTTGGTGCGGTGGCCGTGGAAGGCGCCGACCGAGAAGGGCGTCCGGGCCATGCGTTCGTCGAGCTCACGATTGACGCTGTCGATCAGCGCCGTCGGAGCGGCTCCGCGTACGATCGCATAGCCGTCTTCCGCCAACGTACGCGAGATCGGGTCGATCGCTCCTGCGGCGATGGCGGCGAAGCGCTGCGGGATCATGCCGCCCTCCGTTCGCCGGTGTCCGCGCCCGCGAACACGCTCGTCTCGATGCCGAGCCGTTCGCGCAGCCGATCGCCGGTCTCGGCGGCGACCTCGATCTGCAACACCTCGAGCGTCTGGTCCTCATAGACGGTCGGCAGGCTGAGCGGGCGCACCCGCCAGCCGATCGAGAGCAACGCCGGCACCCGCTGGCTCTCGGCGACGAGGACGTAATGACGGATGCCGTTGAGCAGCGCGAACTCGACGAGCGCCAGTGCCAGCAGCCGATGGACCGCGAGCACGCGCGTGCCGGGCTGGCCGGCCGGCGACGTCACCAGCCGCGAGATCTCCCATACATCGTCGGCGCGCGGCGCGCCGTGCGGGCAGAGCGTACCGAACACGCCTTCCAGCAGATGCGGGCCCGTCGTCGGCAACAGCCGCACCGAACCGCGATGATCGCCGCTCGCCTCGTCGCGGGCCATCAGGTAGACGGCATGGTCGTTGTCATATTCGTCGACCTCGAGCCAGCTGCCCGGCGTGCGCAGCCGCCAGCCGAAGCTGTCGACGAACACGAGCTTGCGATCGCGGTGCATCTGCATGAGCGGAGCGGCGTAGCGCCAGCGCTTGTCGGGGGAGATCATGTCGATCATCGGCGAGGCTCCTTGTTGCCCCGTTCATGCGCGCATTATGAAAGGAGGTGCATCCCGGTAGGTACCGGGAGGACCGCACCCCGGTTCGGCGCTAACCCTTCTCCAGACGTGACGAGGAGATTGCCGCCGTGACCATGCAGTTCGCCGGCAACACGGCCCTGAAGCCTGCGCCGCGGCCGCTAGCCGAGCTGCCCAATGTGCCGCTCGCCCGGCTCGCCCATGTGCCGGGCAAGAAGGGCATGCCCTTCTTCGGCATCCTGCCCGAGGCAGTGATCGATCCCTATCGGTTCGCCCGCCGCATGTACGAGCGGTTCGGTCCGGTTCACCGCTTCTACGCCTGCGGCAACTGGAACCTGCAGCTGGTCGGCCCGGAAGCGAACGAGTTCGTGCTGTTCGATGCCGCGCGCAACTTCTCCGCCGCCGGCGGCTGGGAGCCGGTGTTCGGCCGCCACTTCAAAGGCGGGCTGCTGCTGCGCGACGGCGACGACCATCAGCGCCACCGCAAGCTGGTCGCCACCGCCTTCAAGCAGCCGCAGATGGAAGGCTATCTGGGCATCTTCAATCGCGTCATCCCGGGGGTCGTGTCGGCCTGGCGGGGCGGGCGGTTCGACGCCTATGCCAAGGCGCAGGCGCTGACCTTCGGCATCGGCTACGCCACCTTCCTCGGCGAGGACGAAGCCCTCGCGACGCAGAAGGACCTCGACGCCTTCCGCTCGTTGATGCGATCGAGCACGTCGGTGGTGACGACGCCGCTGCCGGGCAATTCCGAATGGCGCGCGACGCTTGCGCAGCGGCATGTCCGTCGCCTGATCGACCGCTTGCTCGCGCGCGAGCCCGACGCCGCGCGCTGCGACCTGCTCGCCAACCTGGTCCGCGATCAGGCGGAGACCGGGCTCACCACCGACGAGATCGTCGCCCACCTCGTCTTCGTCACCGCCGCCTCGTTCGACACACTCTCATCGGCGACGGTGTCTGTCCTCTATTATCTCGGCCGCCATCCGGAATGGCAGGAGGCGGTGCGCGCGGAGCTGATCGAGCGCATCCCGGACCCGGAAGCCGCGACCACGACGCAGCTCCAGACCTGCACGCTCGCCGAGCGGATCCTCAAGGAAGCGCTGCGGCTGAATGCGGCGGCGCCAGTGCTATGGCGGCGCGCGGCGCGCGACTGCAGCTTCGAGGGCGTCGCGATCCCGGCCGGGACCATCGTTGGCGTGAACCCGATGCTGACCCACCTGCTACCGCAATATTGGCCGGAACCCGATCGCTTCGATCCCGACCGGTTCCTGCCGGCGCGATCGGAGGGGCGCCACCGCTACGCCTTCGCGCCGTTCGGCGGCGGCGCGCATGCCTGCCTCGGCATGCACTTCGCCAGCCTGCAGGTGAAGCTCCTGCTCCGCCACCTTCTCGCTGACGGCCGCATCCTGCTGAGCGACGCCAAGCCGCCGCGCTGGCATCACTGGCCTAACTGCCGGCCGGTCGGGGGCCTCGGCGTGGAGATAGCGGCGCGCTGATGCCTCTCGTCAGGCCAGCACCTCGGAAAAGCAGATGTCGGACTGGAACAGCGCGCGAACGATCAGCTGCTGACGCGTCGAGACCAGATAGCGGCGCTTGGCGCTCTCGATATATTCGTTGACGGTGCGTGGGCGCAGCCCGAGCAGTTGCGCGATCACGGTGTCGCTCTTGCCGCGTGCGACCTCCACCACGCAGTCGCGCTGGCGCTGTGTGAGTGGCACGCGCTTGACGAAGAGGTTGGACCGGTCATCTTGCGCGAGCAGTCGCCGGGCCGCCTCGAACCCGAAGGCGCCGATCGACTGGGCCGCGGCGAGATGCTCCGTCGGCAGCGTGCCCGGCTTCCTCACCGCGAAATGGCAGGAGCCGAGGGTTTCGCCCGGAATGTGGTACGGAACGGTGAAACCTTCGGCCAGGCCGAGTTCACGGGCGCCGCGCATATAGGCCTGATCACGCTCGGTGAGCGCGATCAGGTTCGGCAGGTCGCTCCACACGAAGCCGGCATTGGTCCGCTCGCTGGCGCGCAGCACCGGATCACGCGCGAACTCGCCCTCGCGGATATGGGCGATGAATTGCTCGGGATAGTTGCTGAGGCGGATCGCGTTCGGCGCCAGCCGCCCGAAATCGACATGGTGGACAAGCGCGAAATGATCGAACCCGAGATCGGCGCACACGCCGCTGATCGCCGACTCAAGCTCCTTGATCGACGACACCCCGTAGGCCGCATCGACGAATTCCTGCACCACGCGCAGCGTGGCACGCTGGAAGACTTGCCCGTCGCCAGAATCGGCCATGGCAGTTCCGTTCGACGCTTGTTAATTTTTCGAAGAGTGCAGGCTTGAGAAGAACAAATCAAGCGCAGCTTCCGGACTTAGCTTTATCCGGGCCGATCCGGATCAGCGCGCGAGATAGTCGACGAGGCGCCTGCCGGGCAGGAAGAAATAGCCCCCGCCCCGCATCGTCACGAACTGCTGGAGCGGCGTCAGGCGCACCGGCCCGTCGCGCGTCGGCACGGTGAAGCCGTTCTGGCCGGTGCTGCCGCTGCCTGCCAGCGGATCGACCTCGCCCGCCAGGCCGTGAAAGGCTGGGCTCGCCAGCCAGGTCTGCTGCACGAACTCGAACTGCCGTTCGATGTCGGCGTTCAGGCACATGAACAGCAGCCCGGGTTTCTGCCCTTCCTGCGGCGCGTACTGGCGGCCGATGCGCAGCACGCGGTGGCGGTTGCTGATCGACACCTGCTCGGCCGAGCCCGGCTGGAGGCTGTCGCGCGGGTTGGCGCGGCGGACATGCGCGCCGAACGGACAGCGCAGCGCCTCCGGATCCTCGGTGCCAAACAGGAAGTCGTTGTCGTCATGGGCGCGGGCATGCGCGGTGCGGGTGACCGCCGGCGGTGAGGGGATCGCATTCGCATCGGCGGGTTTGCTCGCGGGTCGCGCCATCGGGCCGGGCGTGGGCAGGCGCGCGTCGCCCTCGACGTCGCTCGCCGAGCGATAGGGATTGCGGACCAGCGACGAGCCGTCCGGCCAGCGCCCGATCAGCTTCGCGCCGATGAATTCCGGGATCACCCGATAGGGCTCGGCAAAGCGCGTCGCCAGCCGTGCCGCCTCGGCGCCGCAATAGCCATGGAAGCGATCGACGTCCTGCTCGAGCTGGCGGATCACGAGGAACGAGCCGTTGCGGCCGATCTCGCGGGGGCCGTCGACGATGCTGCGGCCGAAAGCGTAGCAGTCCGCCGCGATCGGCAGCATCGCCTCCGGATCGGCCAGCGCGGCGAGCGCCGGGCCCGGCGGCACGTTGCCGCGATTGTCGGGATAGCCGAGGATGAACTCGCCGGGCTCGACGAGGTGGATCGGATCGGGCGCGCGGGCGGCGCGGTAGGTGCCGCGTATCACCGGCTGTGACACGCCGTCGAGGTAGCCGAACGGCTCCTTGCGATCGGCCTTCTCGGCGGGATTGTCGCGTAGCGGAATGCGCCGGACGACCGACTGGCCATGTGCGTCGCAGAGCGCCCCGATCCGTTCGGCGAGCTTCGCCACGGATTCGTCGCCGCGGCCGTAGACGAGGAGCACCGCATCGGCGCCGGTGCTGCCCCACCACCAGCCGGCGGCGGCGTTGGCGCCGGTGTCGCCCAGGATGCGGTCGCGCCCGGGCGTGGTCATGCCGTCGACGAAGGCCGCCGGGAACGTCTCGATCGCGTCGGCGGGCAGGCCGAGCCGGCCGAGCGCGCGCGGACCGAGCGCGAGCGTGAGCACTGCATCCCGGTCCAGCCGCCGGCCGTCGTCCCAGGCGATCTCGGGCGCGATGGCCGCCAGCCAGGCCCGCGCCCTCGCGCGATCCTCGCCGAGCTCCACGATCAGGCACTCGCCGAACGGCATGAAGCCGAGGCCGCCGAAGACGAGGCTCTGGATTTGGCTACTCTCCAGCTTCTCGGCGGGCCGCAGCGCGGAGCCGAACAGCGCCAGCCAGTCGATCGCCTCCTCGTCGGTGAAGGCGCCGGCAAAGCCGCGGCGGATACCGTCGTGGACGCGGATGTTGGCGGTCGTGAGCGTCGGATAGGCGCTGTACCAGAACGGCGTCGGCAGCATGCTGGCGCGCGCAAAGCGCTTGAATCGCTCGCCGTCGGTCGCGCCCTTGAGGATCAGGCTCTCGGTCTTGGGAAAGCCCACCGTGTTCGACCAGACTCCGGTCAGGCCGCGGTGCGCCATGGTGATGAAGTCTTCGAGATAGCTCTCCCAGCTGCCGCCGTAATTGGAGAAGAACAGGAAGTCGCGCGTCCCGGGCACCGTCACCCAGCGGGCGAAATGGATGGTGCCGATCTGCTCGAGGAAGCCCGGCTTGAAGATGCGCGGCGTGAAGGTGCCGATCAGCCAGAAGATGAGCCGGATCGTGAACTGGCGCACCGGCCCGGGCTTCAGCACCGTCGCCGATACCATGTGGTTGTGGGCAAGCCGGTTCTCGTTGGCGAGGATCCGGGCGAGCGTCGCCCGGTCGATCGTGCGGTCGGCGGTCCAGTCGCGCTCCTCGAGGATGCGCAGCCGCCAGTAGGCGAGGAGCAGCGCCACGATCACCAGCCCGAACGCCGCCACGCCGGCAGCCAGCAGGAAGGTCGCGGCGACGACCAGCGCCGTCGCGAACCGCGGCAGCAGGTGCACGAACAGGCCGCCGGC
>CAXTTP010000004.1:0-241 GCA_964247195.1 uncultured Sphingomonadaceae bacterium | reverse complement strand
ACAGATAGACGCGGAGGAAGCCCAGCAGCAGCACCGGCACGAGCTTCAGCGGCGAACGCGCGTTTGGGCTCGGCACCGGCAGCGGCGCGTCCGGCGGTTCGAGCGCCCAGCGGAACGCATCGTTCTGCTCCACGACGGCGCGGGCCTGCCGCAGCCGTTCGAGCGGGCGCAACGCCGCCGGCTGCGCGCCGACGATGTCGGCGAGGCGGGCGGCCAGCGCCGCCTGCCGGCGGATGCGGCC
>CAXTTP010000003.1:19183-35574 GCA_964247195.1 uncultured Sphingomonadaceae bacterium | reverse complement strand
CATATGAGCGAGTATGTCGGCGCCTATGCGCAGCGGCTCGCCTGGCTGACCGGCTTCCAGGGATCGGCGGGCTCGGCGGTGGTGCTGCCGGCGGCGGCGGCGATCTTCGTCGACGGCCGCTACACGCTGCAGGTGCGCGAACAGGTGTCGGCCGACGACTGGAGCTACCAGTCGGTGCCGGAAACGAGCATCGCCCAGTGGCTCGAGGCCAACGCGGCATCGGGCGCGCGGATCGGCTACGATCCCTGGCTTCACACCCGCGGCTGGGTGAGGGCCGCGGAGGCGGCGCTGGCGACCAAGGGCGCGACGCTTGTCGCTGTCGACACCAACCCGATCGACACCGTCTGGCCCGACCGGCCCGAGCCGTCCGACGCGCGGCTGGTCGTGCATCCCGACGCACTGGCCGGACGCTCGTCCGCCGACAAGCGTCAGGAGATCGCCGACTGGCTTGCAGGGCGCGGCGCCGACGCGGTCGTCCTCTCCGCGCTCGATTCGATCGCGTGGACGTTCAACGTGCGCGGCGCGGATGTCGACCGCACGCCGGTCGCGCTGGCCTATGCCATGGTCAAGGCCGACGCGACCGCCGAGTTGTTCGTCGCCCCCGGCAAGATCGCGGCGGACGTCGCCCAGCACCTCGGCAACGCCGTCACGGTCCGCGACCGCGCCGACTTCGCCGATGCGCTCCGCGAACTGGCCGGCAAGCGCGTCGCCGCCGATCCCGATCGCGCCGTCGCGGCGATCTTCTTCGCGCTGGACGATGGCGGCGCGGCGGTGCTGGAGGCGCGCGATCCCGCGGTCCTGCCCAAGGCGATCAAGAACGCCGCCGAGATCGCCGGGCACAAGGCGGCGCAGGCGCGCGACGGCGCGGCGCTGAGCCGCTTCCTCCACTGGCTGTCGGTCGAGGCGCCGAAGGGCGGGCTCACCGAATTGTCGGCCGCAGCGAGGCTCCACACCTTCCGCGAGGAAACCGGGCTGCTGCGCGACCTCTCCTTCGACACCATCTCGGGCGCCGGCCCGAACGGCGCCGTCGTCCATTATCGGGTGAGCGAGGCGACCAGCCGCCCGATCGAGATGGGCACGCTCTACCTCGTCGATTCCGGCGGCCAGTATCAGGACGGCACCACCGACGTGACGCGCACCGTCGCCATCGGCACGCCCACGGCCGAGATGCGCGATCGGTTCACCCGCGTGCTCAAGGGCCACATCGCGCTCGCCCGCGCGGTCTTTCCGGAGGGGACGCGCGGCGGCCAGCTCGACACGCTCGCGCGGCAATATCTGTGGGCGGCGGGGCTCGATTACGCGCACGGCACCGGCCATGGCGTCGGCGCGTATCTGGCGGTGCACGAAGGGCCGCAGCGGATCGCGAGCAGCGGCGCCTTTTCCGGCGGCGACGAGCCGCTGCGGCCCGGCATGATCCTCTCCAACGAGCCCGGCTATTACAAGGCGCACGAATATGGCATTCGGATCGAGAATCTGGTGCTCGTGGAACGGCGCGAGATCGCCGGTGCCGAAAAGTCGATGCTCGGCTTCGAGACACTGACCTTCGCGCCGATCGACCGGGCGCTGATCGACCTGTCACTGCTGGGTGCCGACGAGCGGCGCTGGGTCGACGACTATCACGCGCGGGTGGCGCGGATCATCGCTCCGCAACTCGACGGCGCGGCACGGACTTGGCTGGAGCGGGAGACCGCTCCTTTGGAAAAGGAGCAGGCGGCATGAAGCGGCGGCAGAAGATCATCCTGGCAGGTGCGTTGACCGTGGTAGTGGCGGCAGGCGCGGTGTTCGCCGCGCCGAAGCTCCTGATCCCGTCGACGCCGCCGCTCGCCGACGCCGCCGCCAAGCGCGCCGGCGACTTCACGCTCGTCGCGATCGATGGCGCGCCGCTGCCGATGAAGCAGTTTGCCGGCAAGGTCGTGCTGCTCGTCAACACCGCCAGCTTCTGCGGCTACACGCCGCAATATGACGCGCTGCAGAAGCTGCAGACGAGCTATGCGGAGAAGGGTTTCACCGTCGTCGGCGTGCCGTCGGGCGATTTCCTCGGCCAGGAATATGGCTCGAACAAGCAGATCTCGAGTTTCTGCAAGGCCAAGTTCGGCATCAAGTTCCCGCTCGCCGAGAAGGGCGACGTCGTCGGCAAGAACGCCCTGCCGATCTATCGCTGGGCGGCCGCCGTGCTGGGGCCGGACAACACCCCGAAATGGAACTTCCACAAATATCTGATCGGGCGCGACGGCAGGCTCATCACCGCCTTCGGCAGCAAGATCACCCCCGACGATCCGGCCGTGACCACCGCGATCGAGGCGGCGATCAAGGGCGCTCCAACGCGGGCGTGACCGCGGGGAGCGCCTCCGCGGGCGGGGCTATGACACGCGCCTGCGCCTTGCGGCGGCGGAGGTTGTCACGCAGCGCCTCGGCGAGGCGTCGTTCACGAAGCGCATCGTTCTGGGCCATCCGCAAAGGATAAGCGCGCCGCCAGGGTGCGGCAAGCGCGCCTTGACGCCGGCCCGGCCATTCTCCATAGCCCCGCGTCGCCTGCTGACGGGCGGGTCTGGTATGCTGCCGTAGCTCAGTGGTAGAGCGCATCCTTGGTAAGGCTGAGGTCGTGAGTTCAATCCTCACCGGCAGCACCAGTTTTCAGTGACTTAGTAGGTTAACGCCGGTTCCGGCGGGAGCCGGTGACCACCAGGTTACCACTGCGGCAATCGATGGGAGGTGGCTCGCTGGTCGAGCGGTGTCCTGTGCAGCTTCTGACGGCCGGGTAGCAACTCACGGGAGAGGCCTGCGAGCAGCGGGATGGCGGCTGTGCTGACTGGAGAGGAAACCGTTGCCGCACCGGGACACAGCCTTCGGCCGCGCCGTATCGAAGCTGAAGCCGCCCTCTTCCGACCAGTTCTCGCCGGCAGACTGGAAGGACGCCTTCACGGCGCACGCCTCCGGCGAGTCCGACGAGCGGCTCCTCCGTGCAGCCGTCTGGCTGGCCGCCGAATCGACCGCCGCTGCCGCGACCTTCGGCGCCGCTCACCTCCGGCTCCTGTCGCCGGAATGGAGCACGGTGCTCGCCGTGGCGGCGCACAACCGCGAATACCGGACCGTCGTGGACCTCGCGAGAGAGGAGGGCGCTCGCACGGCGGCCGACGGAATGCTGTTCGGCGATCTCGCCGCCAACCTGCGCGTCCGAGGCGCCGCCGGACAGCGCGTCACCGCGGCCGACCTCGCTTCGATCGGCGCCGACCTTACCGAAAACTGGCTGTTCGACGCCTTGACGGCCACGGGAACCGGCGTGCCGGCGGGCGACGTCGCGCCCATCGCCACCGAGGCGACGCAGGCATACAGCTTCCGCAAGATGGTCAACACGCTCTGGAACCAGGTCTGGTGGGACGGCTGGCGGTTCGAGGACGATGATCAGGGGATCACCCGGTGGAGCCCCGGAAACCCGGAGTTCGAGCGGCTGGAGATGGCCTGGGGGATGCGCCAGCAGTCGAATTTGATGAGCCTTCCGCACCTCGACATGACTGCCTGGCCCAAACTGCCGCCGGCTGCTCGCAGACGGTGGTCGAGGATGCGCGGAGTGACCAGGATCGTCGGCACAGGCGCAAGGCAGCGTTTCAAGGTCGAAACCCTCTCCCACCTCTCCCGACGGATGCCGGCTTACGCCATCGAGAGGGCTGCGCTCGAGGGTGTGCATCTCGCCGACTTCACCGGCGCCCCGCTGCCGCTCGTCTCGAACGTGACCGTGGACCTGCTCCTGCTCGCCTGGCACGTGATCCTCGACGTCGCCGCCCTTCTTACGAAGCGGGCACCCTTGCCGGAGGGGCCGCTGACAGCAGAAGAAGCGCGCGGACTCGCCATGGTCGTGGATCGGAAGATGCTGCAGCAGGCAGTCGCGGACGGGTTGCGCGTGGACGAGGCAACCGCCGACGCGATCGTGACATTCCTCACCTTCCGATTCCAGACCGGCGGAAGGGCCAAGGCCGCCGGAAACAAGGGCCTATGGGCCGCGCCGCTCGTGCCGCTCCCGGGCACGAACGAGCTGGCCCTGGTTCTGTCCGTGCTCGCGACGAGCAACATCGTCCGCCGAGTGGAGACATGGTTGGAGAAGGGCGGCCTGGACGACAGACGCGTGACGACGTGGCCGGCAACAAGCAGCCGTCACAGCGTCGACGCTCCAGTGCCGTCCACGACGGAGAGCAGAGGCGATCGCTACGAGACGATCGTGCGCGATCGGCTCCGCCACGCCATCGCACGCAACCCGTTGCTCACCGGCGCAAGGTGCGCCGAGAAGGAGATCAAGAAGAGCGGGTCGTTTCCCGAGCAGATCGATCTGCTGGTCTCGTTCGGCGGCCTCTGCCTGGTCGGCGAGGTGAAGTTCTTCCTCATGCCCGCCGATCCGCACGAGCGGGATCGCTACGACCAGAAGCTCGTCGACGCGGCCGATCAGGCCAAGAAGAAGCTGGCCGCCCTCGAGAAGCATCCCGACGTGCTTGGCGCCGCCCTTGACATCGAGGTGCCGTCCGCAAAGCTGTTGAAGCTGCTACCCGTCATCGTAACTGCGCAAGGCTACCGGTTCTCGACCCGGATCGATGGCGTGCTCGTGATCGATGCCAACTTCCTGCGCGTCTATCTGGCGGGCGGCGAGATCAACACGGGAATGGCGCTCGATCCCGCGACCGGAAGAAACGTTAAGCAGACGACCACCCTCTACTCGACCCAGAAGGCAGCGGCCCACAACTTCGAAACGATCATGGAGGCACCCTACCCGCTGACCCGCTTCCTTGATCAGGTGAAGTGGGGTGAAACGATCCTGCCGACCTTGTGGCATCCGGCCGCAGTACTCGACGCCACCGTCGTCAGCGGAGCGGTCGACAGCTTCGAAAACATGCAGGCACGGGCGGCGGCGGACCTGCTGCGAGGTGCCTGAAAGGCGCGCGGTGTCGTATGGAACGAGAGGACACGGGCGACCCGTCGGCGCACGCTTCAAGCCAAGCTGCTGCATCGATGCCAGATTAGTGCATGGAAGCGATGATTGAAGCCGTCGTGGCCAGTATCAGCTGCCGATCGTCGCAGCGTCCGCGGCAACGCCGCTCTCGCACCAATGGCAGTCGCAGGACAGGATCGAGCGAGTGTCAAACCTCCTGCGCGCCAACTTCCCGATGCTGCCCGCGTTGCCAGGCTCGCCCATCCGAATCTGCTGAACAAAGAACGCCCTGCGGTTGAGAAGGCGACCCAGCGGGGACGCTTCATGCCTTTGCACTTCGCGGCACTCTGGATCATGGTGCCAGCGAAGTTCGGAAATGGGGGGAATGGAGTGGCTACATCGATCGTGAGAGCCGAAGTCTGCACCACTCGCCGCTCGACGCGTCGATCCGCTGAATGAACCCGTTTCTCGAGGAACTCTCCGACGAGGCCTTCCGGAAGGCTTCCTTCTACCCGCTACCTGCGCAATGGGCTGCGTTTACCGGAAGGCATCCGCTGATCTGGACGCACGTCCCCTTCGATGCGGCCCGTCGCGACGATGTACCCCAGGAACCTGGTCTATACTGCTTCATGGTCGGCTTCCCTCCGGCAGACCTGCCGCCCGTCGGCTATCCTCTCTACGTGGGTAAGACCGACCGGACGCTGGTGATCCGCTTCGGCGAGTATTTGCGCGAGAAGGACGACCCGGGCGGCCGGAAGCGAGTCCGAAAGATGCTCAACGTGTTCGAGGGCGAGCTCTACTTCTCGTGCACGCCGTTTGTCGGGACGCCCGCGGCGCGGAAGGCGGTCGAGACCGAACTGCACGACGCTCTGATGCCGCCCTACAGCGACATTGGTTTCAGCGCCGAGGTGCGACGCAGGAGGCAGGCATTCCCATGAGCGACAGACTGTATCTACCTGCCCTCCAAGGGGCGTTCGGCGACTGGACCTACTACGTGGCGCTCATAGACCTATCCGAGCTCGACGCGCGCGTAGGCTATGCCCGGCAGCTTCAGCACAACGAACGGCTCAGCCAGCTGATCCAGCGCCGCCTTGACGAGGACCGACGCGCTCAGGACATCGCCCAATACCTCCTCGCCACGCAGGACAGGTTCTTCAACTCGCTTGTGGTGGGGGTGTTGGGAGGTGCCCCGGAATGGCATCCGTTCTCGTTGTCCTCGGGTCGCGCCGGACACGACCTCGGCGCCGTCGTCGAACGCGATCAGGATCTCGTCGGCTACTTGGAGCTCAGTGGAGACGAGGCTCTGTTCGCGCTCGACGGACAACATCGTCTCGCTGGAATCCGGAGAGCGCTCGCACAGCGCCCAGAACTCGGATCGGAGAAGCTGTCCGTCCTGTTCGTGCCGCACCAGAATACGCCCGAAGGCCTCATCCGGACGCGAGGTCTCTTCGTTTCGATCAACAAGAAGGCGGTCCCGGTGAACAGGCGGGACATCATTGTGCTCGACGAAGTCGATCTGCCGGCGATCGTAACGCGACAGCTTCTGGACGAGCATCCCTGGTTCTCGCGCAATCAGATCGACTTCGAGCGCTTCACCAATAGTCTGGCGGCGACTTCTCCGCACTGGACCACGATCGGCAACTTCTACGACCTCAACTCCGTGATCATCAACTCGATCGTCGAGGGGCGCGACGAGGAGGAACTTCAAAGGGGCACCCGTAACCGCCTTCCCGAGGATCGCATCGCCTTCTACCGGGATGGCGTGGTCGACTTCTATGACCGGCTCGCAGGCCTGGATCCTTTCCTGCGGGAGGTCTTCGATAGCCGTGACGTCCCGGAAACGGTCAGGCGGGCGCGCAATGCGCCCGAGCCCCACCTGCTGTTCCGTCCGATCGGCCTCAAGATCGTCGGACGGGTGGCCGCGCAGTTGCGGGAGGGCCGTCGAACCATGAACGCGACGTTCCGCGAACTGGGGCGCATGCCGCTCCGCCTCGATCGGATGCCATTCTCCGCCACGATCTGGGATGGCGAACGCGGGCGGATGGTCACCCGCGGAGAGTCGCTAGCCAGCAGACTCGTCGCCTACATGCTCGGGATCGCGGCCGGCGACGAGCGTCTGCGGCAGAGCTACGCGGATTGGCTCGAGCAGCCCCTCGGAGCCACCCGACTGCCACGCCGCTTCGGTGCGGCATAACAGCATCACGGAGAGTCCCGCCCGACGCTCAGCCTCGAACGGCCGGGAACAATCATCTTACTTGTAAGTAATGCCATTCTGTCGTAATCGGACGGCAGGAGGACAAACATGGACATCCAGCGCCCACGGCCCGAACTGCGAACCGCCGCGCCTCGCCCCTCGCTCGACCGCCTGCTGCACGACGAGACCAACCACCGCGTCGCGAACGAGGTCGCGGCGGCTCTCGCGGCGCTCCGCCTCGTCCAGTCAGCGCGCGGACGGCAGTCGCGCGACCATCTGCTCAACCTCGCGATCGATCGCCTGGAAGGCTTCGGCGAGACGGCGCGGCTCCTCGCCGCGGGTACTTCGGAACCGGTCGATGCCGCCCTGATCGTGGACCGCGTCTGTCGTGCCGTGCTCCGCCCGGGCGGCGACGCCGGGCCGCAGCGCGTGATCCTTGACCTCGCGCCTTCCGCGGCGGGAGGCGAGACCGCACGGCGCATCGCCATGGTCGCGCACGAACTCGTCACCAACGCGCGCAAGCACGCCTTTCCGGACGGCCAGGGGGAACTGGAGGTTCGCCTGTGCACTCTCGCGGACTCCCTCGTGCTGACGGTGTCCGACGACGGCCCGGGTCTGACCGCCTCCACGCCGGGCGGCCCCGGATCGCGTCTGGGCGGACGCATCGTCGCGGAGATCGTCCGCGCCTCGGACGGCGTGCTCCAGTGCGAGACCGGCCCCGACGGGACGACCGTCCACGTCTCCCTCCCGATCGCGTGACCGCATGCGCCCGATTACCGGCAGCATGCTCCACGACCTCGTGCTCTGCGAGCGCCGCCTGCACCACGACCTCCACACGGACTCCGAACTGCGCGATCCGGTCGGCGACTTCGTGAAGATGCTCTGGGCCGGTGGCCTGGAGCACGAGCGCGCCGTCCTCGACGCGCTGCCGGGTCGAACGGTCGACCTGCGCGACGTCGATGCGGTCGCAAGGGAGTCGGCGACGCTGGATGCGCTCGCCGGGTCGGCCGACCGGATCCTCGGAGCCGCGCTTCGGCACGGGGACCGTCTCGGGCTCCCCGACCTGATCGAACGCGACGACGCCGGTTGGGTGGCGGGCGACGTGAAGTCCGGCGCCGCCCTGGAGCCGGACGGCCGCCGACCCCGCCGGGAATACGCGGTCCAGGTGTCGCACTACGCCTCGCTTCTCGCCGCCATGGGCGCAGGTCCCGTGGACCGCGCGTTCGTGATCGGACGCGACGGCGGACCCGCGACCTACGACCTGCGCGCCCCATGGGGCCGCGACGGGCGGTCGCTCGTCGACATGACGGCGACGCTGACCGACAATGCGCGGCTAGTGCGGGACGGCGCGGTCCCGACCCGCGGCGCCGTGTCGGCCGCCTGCAAGATGTGCCACTGGCACACGCTGTGCGACCGGGAGTCGGAGGAGCTGGACGATCCGACGCTGGTAGCCGGGGTCGGACGCGCCGTGCGCGACGCCCTCGCACCGTTCGCCCCCACGGTCGCAGCGCTGGCCGACCTCGACGTCGCACCGCTCGCGCTCGGGCGGGGCCGCACCAGGATCGCCGGGCTCGGCGCCGAGCGGCTGCTGCGCTTCAGGGACAGGGCGCGGCTGTTGCGCACGCCCGGCGCCACAGCCTACGCCATGCGGCCGCTGGGCCTCGCAGCGGGCCACCGCGAGATCCACTTCGACATCGAGGCCGACCCGATGCGCGATGGTCTCGTCTACCTGCACGGCTTCCTGATCCGCGAACCGGAAGGTGCCGACTACCGGGCGGAATACCGCTCCTTCTTCGCGGACGCACCGGAGCAGGAAGGGCAGGCATTCGCGGCGGCGATGGACCTGCTGACCGCCGATCCCGAGGCGCTCGTCTACTACTACTCGAAGTACGAGCGCACCTCGTTCCGCGCCCTCGCGGACCGGCACCCCCACGTCTGCTCGCGCGACGACGTCGAGCGTCTGTTCGATCCCACGCGCGCCATCGACTTGCTGTTTGACGTCATCATGCCGAACACGGAGTGGCCCACGCGCAACCTGAGCATAAAGACGCTGGCGAGATTCGCGGGCTTCGACTGGCGCGACGTCGATGCCGGCGGCGCGAACAGCATCGCTTGGTTCGACGAATACATACGGACAGGCGATCCCGCTGTCCGCCGCCGCATCCTCTCCTACAACGAGGACGACGTCAGGGCCTCAGCCGTGGTGCTGGACGCTCTCCGCGCGCTGCCGGTCGGCGGACCGCCGGTCTGGCCGCCTCGGGCCGTGCATCACCCGTCGGCGTCCACTTCCGTCGATCCTCTACGCGCGTAGCCGCGGCTACCGAGGTCGATGCCCGAGATCTCGACGCCCTCGAACAGCTCCGACAGCGTCACGTCGAGGGCGATCGCCAGCCGCGCGATGTTCCGTAGACTGAGGTTCTGCCGCCCGGCCGTGATGCGCCAGAGGTAGTTGGGATCCATGCCCGCGAGTTCGGCAAGCCGAGAGGGGATCAGCCTCCTGGCGTCGCGCAGCACGGCTATCCGCTCACCAACGGCGAGTGCCAGCGCGTCCGGGATCGTCTGTTCGTCGCTTCGTTTAGCCGCCATCCCATCCTGATAACCCCCGGGCGGCTGGCCGGTCAAAGACAGGTTGCGGATGGACGGACGTCCGCTACCTTCGTCCAGACCATTCCGCCTAGGAGCGACGACCTCTGCCCATCGAACGGACCGACGTGTCGGCGCCACTGTGGCGCAAGAAGGTCGACGGCTCCCTCGTGAGGCTCGGATTCACGCCGCTGCCGATGTGGGTGGCCAAGATGTGGGGCATCGTCGAAGTCTTCTCCCAGGTGACGGGCCGCAGTGATCCGTCCGCCACCATAGGCTGCCTGTTCCAGGGGATCGAATACGGCGCCGAGATCGTCCCTCATCGCGGCGGCCGCCAGCACCGGCTGTTCCTCCAGGAGGAATTGCGCGTCGCGCTCGCGGCGACGTTCCCGATGTCCTACCTGAGGGAACTCGACGTGCGGCTCGCCAACGCCTCGGGAACCGCTGCAGGCCGCTACGACGACGACATGTCGCGACGGGCCTTCTGGGAGTTCGTGGACCTGGAGTTTGACGTCTCGCTCCGCCGGATGCGCATCGTAGCGCATTACGTCCAGCGCCCGGATTTCCCGAACCTCTTCGCGCGCCTCGTCGGGTCGGCACCAATCAAGGCCGTCGAGGACGAGGCGCGCGGACGGCGGGAGCTGCGGATCCACAAGCAGCCCTGGCGACCGCGAGCGAACTACGAGAACGAGGTCGGCGCGCGCAACATCGTCTACACTCTCGCCGACTGCGCGAACGGTCTCCTCTACGTGGGCGAGGCAGACGACATGGTCGCCCGCTTCAAGCGCGGGCATGCGACGATCCCGGCGTGGACGCACTATCGATACGACCTGCTGCCGCCCGAGCTCGGCCCCGCCCGCCTGGCGATCGAACGCATGGCGATACGCGACATGGACGCCGTGCTGGGCAGCGGTGCGGCGGACCTGCCGGTCGCACCCGGCGGCTTCCGCCTGACGAACCTCCGGATAGACCGCTAGGGGGCAGCGTCCGCACCAACGATCCCGAGTGCCGTCACGACTACACGGTGGCGACCACCCCGAGCCGGCATCTGCCCTGCAGTGGAGAGCGCTGGCGCACCGCGTCCAGCCGCACTATGTCGTCAGGTGGTATTATGGCGCACTCAGCGGCACAGCACGACGTGATCGACACCGCCGCAGCCGGCCGGATCTCGTGATCCCCGAGCGTCTGCGCCTAACCCTCGTGGACGAGGCAGGAACCGCGCCCAAGGCCTGACGCTGGCGGGCTCGCGCTCCGTCGCCGATCACCCTTCATCGCTGGCGGTCGAGGATCGATGATGTCGCAGCGATCGGCGGACCTTCCGCGCTAGGACGTCGGCACTCGGACCAGACGGTGACCTCTAAGCTGGAGGGAGCGGGTCGCGAGAGCCTCACGCCATCCCGCCATCGTCCCGATCCGGGCGGTGTCCTCCAGCAACCCCGCGCGCTCCTCGGCGCGGGTCAGGGAGGCGAACAGCTCGCGTCGCGGATGCGACGGCGAGACGAAGGTCTCCTTGCGATGCAGAACCGGCGGGTTGGCCGCCACGTCGTAGCGACGCGTGCTGGATCTCAGCGTCTGGAGGTGCAGAGACACCGACTCAGCCAACGCGGGGTGGGCCTCCCGCTCGAATTCCGGGTAGACGAGGTATGAGACCTTGGGCTCGTCCCGCCGCAGCTTCACGAGCGTCGCGCCGTCGACCGCACCGAGCGCCGCCCGTCCACAGGCCTCATACAGGCGCAGCGGCAGCGGCAGGCCGGCCACCGCGTCGACGTGCGCGTAGATCGCGGTGGGCAGGAGCTTGCCGATCGGAGACGCGGATGCCGCGGCGTCCAGAACCTTCTGGTCGCCCAGCCCGAACAGCAGCCGGTCGGCGTCGGCGCACGCCTTCGAATAGGTGCCGAAGAACGCCCTGATGTCCCAGCGCATCGCCTGCGGCAGCGCGGACATGACCGGACGACCGTCGAACCTCGCCAAGGCGAGATAGACCAGCAGGTCCTCGGCACGGGCGCGCCGCACTCCGTCCCAGGCGGATGCGTCGGTTGCGAGCAGCAGCAGGCGGTAGGCGCGCGCCATCGAGCCCAGTGCCGAGCTGAGGCGGTCGTGCAGATCGGTCTCCTCCGCCTGCGGCAGGCGCCCGCGATCGGAGAGGAAGGCCGCCAGCTCGTCCAGCAGCTCCCGGTTGACCGCGACGAGCCGCTCGTCGAGGCGAAGCCGCGGCACGGGCTCGCTGCGGCGGAACCGCCTCGCCATGAACTCGGCCCGCGCGTCCTCGCGCCGGAACACGTAGAAGACCCCCGGCGCGCCCGCCACGCAGCGGACATCCAGAGTCGAATCGATCCAGACACGCAGCTCCTGCTGCTCGTAGAACTTCTGGAAGGTGCCGATGCGGGTCACGACCCCGTCGGCCATCCTGGAGCCGGACGCGACGGGCCGCTCGTCGACGAGACGCGCAGACACGACTAGGGCCTCGCCGGCGAGTTCCCAGGCGCGGCGCAGGGCCTCCGCCCGCTCGCCCGCGTCCTCGATGACGTTCACGACGTAGCCGAGGTTGACCACGTCCGACCGCCGCCGCTCGCCCCCCGGCGCATGCGCCGGGTCCCAGCCGGCGCAGTCGTAGCCGGCCTGCCGGAGCCGCGCGACGTCGCCGCCGCGACCGCAGCCGTAGTCCATGACGGTCAGCCCATCCGCGAGCAGTCCGTCGGCCAGGGCAAGCCTCAGCGGGCGCGAGATCTCGGCACGGACGAGCGCGGAACGATGGCGATGGATCTCCATCGCCTCGCGCTCAGTCCAACGCCTGCGAGAGGAAGGCGGCGACGCCCTCCCGCATCCTCCGGTCGCCGGCGAGGTAGGCGACGCCGCGGTGCAGGTGCAGCCGGAACTGGACGTCCAGGACCTCGTCCGAGGTGTCGAGCCCGTCACGCAGGCAACGCTCCTTGAGAAGCGCGAGGTAGACGCCGTGCTGCCGACCACCGAACACGCGCCAGGACATCTCGACGTTGCTGTCAGCCGGTATGCGCGCGAACGGCGGCACGCTCGACTCGGCGAGCGAACGGCAGAATGCCCAGCGGCACAGCACGTTCCAGTGCTCGATGCCGGTGTGGCGCTTCAGGCGGATCAGCTGCTCGCGCGCCTGCTTCGAGACGCGGATGTGCTCAAGCGACACGGCGCATGCCCCCGTCGGCCAGGTAGCCCTCCTCGATCACCGTACGACGGGCGTCCGCGTCGAACGCGAGGTGGTAGCTGCGGCCGATGAACGGGCGCAGCGCGTCATGGTAGCCGCCTGAGATCTCCTCGTCGGTCGACAGCAGAACGACCTGGTGGCTCGCGTGCGGGAAGTAGCGCTCGACCAGCCTCGTCCGGTGCTCGGAGTCGAGCCGCCCGAGCGGCGTGTCGATGATCGTGGGCAGCGGGCGCCCGGAGGCGCGGGCCATTCCCCATAGAAGGGCGACCGCGAGCAGCTGCCGCTCGCCCGCCGAAAGCTGCCCCGGCCCGAGCTCGGCGCCATCCCCGGACACGAGCGTCAGGGCGAACGTCGCCGGGTCGATCCGAAGCCCCGAGACCAGGTCGGGCTTGCGCACGAGGGCCCGGAAGCTCTCGAGGACCAGCCGCTCGATGTTCCCCACATGCCGCCGGACGACGGCCTCCCTGAACCTGTGGAGGGTCCCGCGCACGCGCGTCGAATGAAGGAGCTGCCGCTCGGCGTCCTCGCCCCGGTGACGTTCCGCCGCCTCATGCTCGGCCAGACGGGCCTCGCGCTCACGCTGCACCTCGATCTCGCGATCCAGGCCCTCGAGCGCAGCCGCCGCGGCGGTGCGCTCCGCCTCCAGTCGCCCGACGAGGTCCGCCAGAGAGGCGCGCACGTCCTGCAGTCCCTCGACGGCCTCGCCAGCGGGCACCGCGTCGAGCGCGTCCGCGGCGTCGCCCAAACGCGCCCGTGCCGCCACCGCCGCCCCGACCGCGTCGGCAACCCCCGCGCGAACATCGGCGAGACCGCCCGACGCGAGGCCGTCGATCAGGAGGCGCGCATCGTCGTCCAGGTCGAGGTGCGTGGGCGCCGAGGCGCGTTCCGCATGCGTCGAGCGACGGGCGGCCAGAGCCTCCTCGATCTGCCGGCGGACGGCCGCGCCGAGGCGAGCGATCGGCGCGAGCGCGAGCATCGCGGCGTGCTCATCGTCGAGCGCGTCCACCATCCGGGCCGACGCCGCGGCGGCGCGTTCGTCCCTGTCGCGGCGCGTCGCCGCCTCGAGCAGGTCGGCCACCATGAGGAGCGGCGCAGAGCCGCCCGCCACCTCGCGGGCGACGCGTTCAGCGTCGTCGCGTGCCCGCGCCGCCGAAGCGGCGTCCGCCTCGATCGCGGCGCGGCGCTCGTACAGCCCGCCGCCCTCCCGCCGGAACCGCTCATCCGCCTGCCGGAAGTCGCGCGCCGCCCGGTCCACGGCGTCGTTGAGGCTCGCGACCTCCCGCTGCCGCTCGAGGCGGCGTGACCGAAGCTCCTCGATGACGTCGCCGACCTCGGCGGATGCCGAGATCGCCTGATCGGCACCGCCGCGCTCCGCTCGACGGCGCCGCTCGAGCATCGCGAGGTCGGCCGACAGGCGCTCGACGACATCGAGCCCGAGCAGATTCTGGACGGCGCTCGCCACGAGTGCGGGCGCCTCCTCGGGATCGGCGTATGCCTCCACCTTCTCGCCATCGAACAGGAAGATGCTCGCGATGCGCGCCGGCATGAACTCCTCGACCTGTTCCGCCCAGTTCTCGGTGGCGAGCCGGTCGAGGACGCCGTCGCGCAATACCTCCAGCGTCTCGCGGCAGGTCGTTCCCACGGCCCGCCACGACCGGACCACCCGCCACGACCGCTCGACGCCCTCGGACGTGTGCCGGAACGCCAGTTCCAATCCAGCCTCGCGTGCACCCGAGCCGCGATGGATCCGACGGCGCAGATGCTCGACGTATCCACCCGGGGTCCGGTTGGCCGCGGGCGCCGCCGCGCCGTAGAGGCAGAGCTGGAGCGCCTCCAGCAACGTGGTCTTGCCGCCGCCGTTGAGCCCGCCGACCAGGATCACGGGCCGGTCGGGGCCGGCCGGGGTCAGGACAAGCGTCTGCCGGCCGCCGTAGACGCCGAAGTCGTGCAGCACGAGCTCGTCCAGGATCACGGCCGCCGCCCCAGACCGACCTGTGCGACGAAGGGGAGCGGCAGCTCGGCTGCATCCAGGCGCACGGCCTCGATCTCGTCGCGACGTTCCAGCGCCCGTTCCTCCGCCTCGCCGGCACTGCCGTGCGCTCCCCGGCGGAGCGCGCGCTCGAGCGAACGGAACAGGCCGTGGCGACGCCCCATGGTGCGGTGACGACGCTCGACGTCGATGAGCTCGCGGGCGAGCTGGAAGTGGATGTCGTCGCCGGCGATCTCGCGCAGCAGCGCCATCTCCTCCGCGCCGAACGCGGCGTCGTCGTCGAAGCGCCCGCCCTCGTAGGGACGCCCCGTCTCGCGCTCGAAGATGCGCGGCAGGTTGTCCTCGATCTCGTGCTTGTCGACCACCCAGAGCCGCCGGATCTCGGCCAGCTCCTCCGACGAGACGAGTTCGAAAGCCGCCATCTCGGGCGGCCCGTGCCGCCGGATGTGCTCCTGCGCGCCGAGCAGCCGCGCCAGCCAATGCTCTCGGGCCTCCTGGGTGTAGGGCCCGGGGATCACCCGGTCCCGGTGGAGCTGGACCGACCCGTTCATCCGCCGGAAGTCCCGCAGGTGCCGGTCGTCACCGTCCAGCTCGTTCCGCAGGGCGAGGAGCGGCTCCATCCACTCCTTCTCCTGGTCGTTGCGGATCATCGCCTGCATCGAACGATCGCGCTCGACTAGGGTGCACACCCAGCAGCCGAAGCGGCTGTCGCCGCAGCTCGGGGTCGAAGAGTCGATCACCAGTGGACACTCGCCGTCCTCGGACGCGCCCTGATACATCGTCAGCAGGTCGCGGTTCGCGAACCCCCAAGGATTGCGGACCTGCATCAGGAAGGTCCAGACGTCGTCGTTGGTCCAGTCCTCGACCGGCGTGTAGACCCAGGAGTTCTGCAGGCTTGCGTTTGGCGACAGCCGCTCCCGCACGCGGGCGCCCTCCAGCCGGTCCATGACGCGAGCACGCGCCTGGCTCTCCGCCTTTCGCATCCCCAGCACCACGATCGCCTCGCCGTTCGCCTTCACCATCTCCGAGATGAAGGCGTTGGACGGATTGATCTTGAGCCGCTCGGTGCACCAGCGGAACTTGGGCCGGGGCGCGGGATAGCCGCGCCCGATCAGGTTCACCCAGAACGTGTCCGTCGCCTTCGGCGTCAGCCGGTGCGTCGAGAGCGGCAGTCCGGCCTCCGCGGCCGCCTCCGCCATGTGGTCGAGCGAACGGGCGACCCACGCGGCGACCACCGGGTTCTCCACCATCGTGTCGGTGCTGATGACGTGGACCGGCTTCGTGCGCTCGCCCTCCGGCAGGCGCGAGAGCGCCATCCACACCAGCTGCAGCGTCGCGGTGGAATCTTTCCCGCCGCTGTAGCCGATCACCCACGGGATCGCGTCGGCGCGATACAGATCGGCGATCTCCTCGATCAGCCGGGCGACCCCGCGCAGCAGCACGTCAGGTGCCTTGAGGGGCTGCAGCCGGCCGACGAACAGCAGCACCTTGGCGCCCGCGGGCAGGCCGAGCCGGGCCCGGGCCTGCCGCC
>CAXTTP010000003.1:5912-19173 GCA_964247195.1 uncultured Sphingomonadaceae bacterium | reverse complement strand
TCGCCGCGCATCTCGCGCAGCTTCTCGTCGCCCACCATCTGGAAGCCGCGATAGATATAGGGCTGCGGTGCGCTGTCATGCTGGATGGTGACCTCGCCCTCCTCCAGCAGCCCGCTCTCGATCAGATCCTTGACGAACGCGCCGGTGCGCGCCGGGACCTCAGCCACGATCGCCACGCCCGAGCGCCTCCTCCGCGCGTCGCTCGTCCGCGCCGAGCGGCACGCCGAGCCTCGCCTTGATCGCGGCCGCGGTCAGCACGACGCTGTTGCGGCCCTTGCTCACCGCACCGCCCACCACGGCCCGCCCGCGCCACAGCGGATCGTCGCGACGCCAGGGCATCGCGCCCAGCCCGGCGAGCTTCTCGGGCCACGGGCGCGGATCGTCGAGCAACGCGCTCCCGACCCGCCCGAGCGCGTCCAGCACGACCGCTTGGGCGTGGAGGTCCGTCTCGCGGAAGACGGCCGCCGTCTTCCGTCCCTCGGCGACGTCGCGCCATCCGGCGAACTCACCGAGCACCGCCGACCAGAACTCCACCACCAGCTCCCCCTCGTCCTCGCCGGGTTCGCGGCCGTCGAGCAGCGTGCTCGTGGCCGTGAAGAGCGCGCTGAGCGTCAGGAGGTGCTTCGACCCCTTGGCGAGGTTCGAGCGTTCGAGGTTCACCAGCGGCTTGAGCGCCGGCAGTCGCTCGACGATCAGCTTGGCGAGCCGAGCCTTCCTGTCCCGGTGGTCGTAGAGCACGTTGAGCGACGTCGACGGGCGGATCGCATACCGGTTGAGGTCCGCGAACATCTGCTGGCAGCGCTCGAGGCCGCGATCCATGAAGAAGACGACCGAGATGCTCTCGTCGGCGAGGTCCGGGCAGTCGACGAGCGCCATCTCTATCGCGGCGCGCCGGTGCTGCCCGTCGTTGATGATGAAGCGCGCATCCATCGGGATGCGCAGCACGCCGAGATCGGTGGAACCGTCGTAGGGCTCGAAGCGCACGTCAGCGTCGAGCGAGGCCGTGATCGCCGAGAACACGTAGCTGTCGCGGTTGCCGCACATGTAGCGGGCCATCTCGGGAAGACGCTGCCGGTTCAACTGCCGCTGCGCGCGCAGCTCCGGCACCATCTCCGCCTCGTTGAAGAGGAACAGCTTCGGGATGAGCCGCAGAGGGCACATCGACACGTAGAACTGACGCTTCGCCTGCACGCCACGGATAGCGGGGAAGGCGTATTCGAACGCTGGATCCATCCGAGCCTATCCGACACTGTGTGAAGCCGCTATGTTAACTAACTCACCCAAGTACGTCAACTTCGGAAGCATAGTTCGCATCGGTATGCATAAACCTGAGGTAATCTACCTGGACGAGGCCGCGGCCTCCATCATCGATCCGGCGGTCGCCCGCCTGGTGACGGAAACGATGCTGCGCGAGTTCGGCAACGCCGGCAGCCGGACGCACGAGCACGGACTCGCCGCCTCGCGCGCGGTGGGCGAAGCGCGCGCGCGGGTGGCACGGGCGGTGGGCTGCGACGACGACGAGGTGGTGTTCACGAGCGGCGCGACCGAGAGCGACAACCTCGCACTTCTCGGCCTCGCCGCCTGCGGGGAGGCGAGCGGACGACGGCACGTCGTCTCCACCGCCATCGAGCACAAGGCCGTGCTCGAGCCCCTCCAGATGCTGGCCGAGCGCGGCTTCGAGATCGAGCTGGTCCCGCCCGACCGCGACGGCCGCGTCCGGGCGGAGGACGTGCTGGCCGCCGTTCGCGCAGACACGCTCGTGGTGAGCGTCATGCACGCGAACAACGAGACCGGCGCCATTCAGCCGATCGACGCGATCGCGCGCGGGCTGGCGGCGGATGGCCCCTACCTGCACGTCGATGCCGCACAGACCCTCGGACGGGCTACACGGACGCTGCACGACCGCCGCATCGATCTCGTCAGCCTAAGCGCACACAAGGCCTTCGGCCCCAAGGGGGTCGGGGCCTTGATCGCGCGCCGCAGAGGCCAGCAGCGTTCACCGCTCAAGCCGCTGATGGCAGGGGGCGGCCAGGAGCGCGGGCTGCGGCCCGGCACGCTGCCCGTGCCGCTGATCGCCGGCTTCGGCCTCGCCGCCGAGATGGCGGCCCGCGAGGAGGAGGCAAGGCATGCCATCTGCCTCTCTACGCGCTCCGCCGCGATCGCGGCGCTCGGACCGCTCGATCCCATCATCCATGGAGCTTCGGGCGATGTCCTCCCCAACATCCTGAGCGTAGCCCTTCCGGGCCTGGACTCGGAGGCGGTAATGGTGGCGCTGCGGGGCGTCGTCGCGCTGTCGAACGGGTCAGCCTGCACGTCGAGCTCCTACCAGCCTAGCCACGTGCTGGCCGCCATGAGGCTGCCGGAGGACGAGATCGCCGGCACCGTGCGCCTGTCCTGGAGCCACGCCACGCGACGGATTCCATGGAACGAGATCGTCCGTCGGCTGAACGACCTGCGGATCTGACGCTGGACGCGGCGATGCCGCCTGCCCCTTCACGATCACCGACGTGGCACGCGCACCGGTCCTGGCCGCGCGACCGGCACCGACTCGTTCGAGCCTGCCGCCGGGAGCCTTGGCGGCCATTCGCCCATGGCTGACCAGCTTGGTGAACGGAACTTCCGAAGCAACCTCGGAGGTGGAAAATGGAAGGCATCGTCACGGCGGAGGACCGCGAGGTCATGCTCGCCAACGGACTGCGCTCGATCGAAGATCCGGCGTTCGATCCGGCACCGGTCGTGCGAGTGAGAGCAGTGGACGGTCCACAGACGTGGCTGCTCACGGAGATCGATCCGCTGAATCCGGATCTCGCCTACGGCCTGTGCGACCTCGGCGTCGGCACACCGGAGACGGGCGTCGTCAGTATCGCCTGGCTGTCGGAGGCCACCGGCCCGCTCGGGTTGAGGCTCGAACGCGAGCCGGCCTTCTCGCCGCCTGCCGGCGTGACGCTGTCGATGCTCGCCCGCATCGCAGAAGCTGCGGGCCGCATCGTGATTTGAGCCCGCTCGGGCAGTCCGCCAGCGGCGGAACGCGCGATGACCACGCAACAAGGCGTATCGATATTACGATCTGTCTTGCAGTCTATCGTTCTTTCGATATGTTGTGGCCATGGCTCGCTTCTCCTCATCGACTCCGGAAGTGCGACAGCTCGTCGACGAGCTGCTCGTGCCAGGCTTCCTGGCAACCGGCAGCGTGGCGGCGCTCACGAGGGCGGTGGCGGATCTCGCCGGTGCCGCGCCGGGGCAGCCGCACCCCGCCCGCATCAGCGCACTGCTCGCCGACGATCCCACGAGGGGCGTCAACGAGAGCACGATGGATATCCTGCGCCGGGCCGCGATCGCCAACCCCTGGCGCGACGATCGCACGGCCGCGCGTCGCCGGGATGAGGTCGCCGCCGAGGCGCGGCCGCACGCGACCGCCGGGATGTCCGCCGGCCAGGTGGCGGAACTTCTGTCGCTTCCCACCGCCGTCGCCAGAGTCGCGATGCCGGGCGACGTCCCGCCCGCGCCCGGCAGGCGGGCGGAGCACGACGAGGCCGACTGGTCGTTCCAGGACGTCGCCGTCGATCGCTGCCTCGCGCTGCTGCGCCGACGACCGCCTATCAACGTCGGACTCGTCCTCCCGACCGGGGCCGGCAAGACCCGCACGGCGCTCCGCGTCATCCTCGAGACGCTCGGGGCCGCGCCCGAGGGCGCCCGCGCGATCTGGATCACGCACCGCCACCTGCTGCGCGAGCAGGCCGCGCGCGAACTGGCCAAGCTCGTCGATCGCCCGCCGGCCGGCCTGCCGGAGAACGCCGCGGCACTGGCGGACCGCATCGTCGTCGCCATGATCGGCGAGGTGCCAGACCTCATCGCCGCGGAACCGGTGCCGCCGGCGCTCCTGGTGATCGACGAGGCCCATCACGCCGCCGCACCGAGCTACGATGCCATCTTCGACCGGCGGCGCGGAAGCCCGATCCTGCTCCTGACCGCGACCCCGATCAGACCCGACGAGAAGCCGATCCGGATCGACGAGATCGCCTACACCGTCACCTACCGCGAGTTGGCCCGCCGCAACGCCATCCTGATCCCGAGCTTCGAACCGCTGCCGGTCGACACCTTCGACATGACCGACGAGACGATCCGCGAGATCGCCCGGACGGTCGCGGACGAGACCGCCTCCCGGTTCCGCAAGACGCTCGTGGTCGCGTCGCGGGTCGACCAGGTCGAGGCGCTGACCGACGCCCTCAAGGCGGAGATCGAGCGGCGCCCGGACCATCCCCTGCGCTCGTCCGACGTCGGCTTCATCCACGGCACGCGCAACTCCCACATGCTGTCCGACGAGGCCATGCTCGCGCTGTTCGCCGGCAAGCCCCGGGCGGTGCTGGTCTCCGCGCAGATGCTGCTCGAGGGCTTCGACGACCCGACGATCGACTCGGTGGTCATCACCTACCGCACGTCGAGCGTGATCAAGCTCATGCAGGCTGCGGGCCGGTGCGTGCGGCGCTCGCCCGGCAAGCGGCAGGCCTGGGTTCTCCAGGTCGACAACCCGCTGCTCGGCTATCGCTTCGACGAGCGCTGGCTTTATCAGGAGATCAGCGACCGGGTCCGTCCGCGCGTCGAGGGGCTCGAATACGGCTCGCCCGACGAGCTCGCGGCCGCCGTGGGCGAGCTGATGCAGCGCTTCAATGTCGCGGACGAACAGGCCGCCAGGATCATGGCCGAACTCGGCACGCTCGATCCGACCGACGAGCCGCGACTCCTCCTCTACGGGCTGCCCTACTTCGGCCGGCCAGGCGAATTCCCTGACAAGGCGGAATGGGGCGCATTCCTCGAATCGCGCGCCAACGCCGACGTCTTCCGCCGCGCCTTCAACGGCTATTGCGCGATCTCGCCCGAACCGCCGGACCCCAACCAGTTCCTCGACGCGCACGGCGTGCGCCTCGGGCTTCCGGAAGGCCGCTCGCGGCTGCGGCGCAACCTCATGGACGTGCTCACCGCCACCTACTTCGCGCGACGCGAGACCATGGAGGCGGGCGGCGCCGTCCAGGACCGCCGCGGCTACCTGCCGCACGGCGCGACGACCTGGCTGCGCTACGTGACCGCCCGCCGCCGCATCGAGCTTCCGCGAGGCTTCGCGGAGTTCCTCGAAGACTGCCACAACGGCAGCGCCATCGCCGCGATCCACCTCGACGATCCCGCTGCCCACGCCATGGCAATCAAGGTGGCCATCCCGATCGGCGGATACGAGGCGGTCCTGCTCGACCCCACCCAGCGGGCGGGCCTCCTGCGGTGGCTGGACATCCTCGAGACCGCGCTGCGCGCCACCGAGCCCGCGAGGCAGCTCGCGCGGCTGTCGGCGCTGCTGGCCGAGACGCCGCCGCCCCCCCTCGCGCCGCTGCACCTCGCGCGGTGCGAGCCGATGATCCCGCGCGCCGGAAGGGCGCGCCTCGCCTTCGACCTGACCGATCCCAAGGAGTAGCCATGACCAGCACCCCCGTCGCACCGAGCGACCTGCTCGCCCCGAAGGACATCCGCTTCGAGGATATGTTCGTCGATCCGAACAACCCACGCATCGCGCCCGAATCGCCTCCCGGCTACGATGACCCCGCCAGACTCTTCGAGCGAACCGCGCAGGCGGCGCTGATCGACAAGGTATACGAGGTTTACGAGGCGGACCGGCTGGAGGCGCAGATTGTCGACCAGGGCTGGGTTCCGGTCGATCCGATCCTCGTCTGGAAGCATCCGGACGACACGCGCTACGTGGTGATCGAAGGGAACACGCGCACGTCCGTGCTCACGCGCGTCCGGGGCAAGCTGCCCAAGGAGCGGACCAGGCTGGAGCGGCTTCTCAAGGCCAAGGGCTCCGGCCCAGAGACACCGGAGATCCGCAAGCAGAAGGCACTCATCGGGAAGATGGAGGCGCTGACCGCCAGCACCGAAACGATCCGCGTGCTGCCGATCAAGGCGGCGACGGTCGTGGCGCTGAACGAGGTGTTGCCGCGTCTCCACGGTGTGCGCCACGTCGTGCCGGCGAAGCCGTGGGGGCCCCACGCGGTCGGGCTCTACATCCTGTCGCTCTACCAGGAGAAGTTCGCGGTCGCCCATCCGGGTGAGGACCTGTGCCTCGACGAAGACATCATCGATGAAGTCGCCTCGATGCTGCCGCGCAAGCCGGACGAGATCCGCGAATACATCCAGGCAGCCTCGGCATTCGCGCACTTCAAGCTCGAATACGAGGACCGGGCCGAGGCGGTCGGAAACAGCTTCCAGCCGTCCGACCAGTACTTCTTCGGACAGATACTGCAGAACAAGGTGGCCCGGGATTCGTTCGGCTTCGGGCGCGACGACCTCAACCTCGGCGAGAAGGCCGAGGAGGCGCTGTTTCAGTGGGCGTTCAGCAAGAAGCGCGACCGGCGCAAGAAGGAGGACGACGACGACGTCAACGTCTTCCAGAAGGCGGAGGACATGCGCGTCTGGCAGCGGGTCTACAACTACGACAAGAAGACCGGCGTCACCCACTTCCACACGCAGCTGGACATCGACGCGCCGCTCGACGCCCCGCCGATCCGCGAGCTCGCGGCCAAGATGACGATGCACAAGCAAGTCAACACGCCGCTGCGGACCCTGGAGGACCTGCTCGCCTCGCTGCGCGACCTGAAGGCCGACACGCTCGCCGACAAGAGCGCGCACGTCCGTGGGCTGCTGAAAGAGCTGGAGAAGCAGACCAGGAAGTATCTGGCGCTGCTCGACCGCGCGGATCCGGAGGACGACGGCGACTGAGGGAGCAGGGCCGAGCGCGGAGTACGCTCGACGTCCACGGCGGGGGTCTCGTCACGGGCAAGGGTGCGACCATCCTGCTGACCGTGGGCGGCGTCTATACCGAAGGATCCGCCGATCCGCGACCGCGACATCGCGCGCCAGTATCTCCGGTTGATCCTGGGCGTCGTCGGCATCACCGACGTTATGGTGGCTGCTCGGCTGGATCGCCACCGCGACCGCGATGATCATGTACCTGTCGTACATCTCCCAGATCCAACTCAATCTCGCCGGACACAAGGGTTCCATAATCCAGCCATTGGCGACCGCCGTGAACTGCAGCCTCTGGGTCGCCTACGGCCTGCTGCGGCGGGTGCGGGACTGGCCCATAGTCCTGGCGAATGCACCGGGCGTGCTGCTGGGCGCAGTCACGTTCGCGACCGCGCTGTAGGGAACAGCTGCCGACGCCTGGTCACATCGGCCCTTCGACCTACCTGACACGGCTTGACGACGGTCGACCTGGAGGATCCGCAAGTCCGGCATGATGGCGAGGACGCGCCGTCGGCTCAACGAGCGCCCGGCGTCTAATGGCGGCGTGGGTTACGAAGATGGCGAGCGCTCGTCCAAGCGACGGCCTCGCAGACGTGAAAGACCGGCGGCCCTCAAGTCCGTCGCCGGTAGATGGAACCATGCAGGAACGAAAGGGGAGATCCTCCGGGAGGAGGTGAAAAGGACGCGCAGCCCGCGCGTCCGAGAATGGAGACTGACATGCGCTTCACCGCCGTCGCGACCGACCCCATGGACTTCACCCGCGCGCTCCGCCTGGAGTTCGGCCTCGAGCCTGACTTCGAGGAGCATGAGCCGGTCATGGTCGCCTCCGTCGCCAACGTGGACGGCGACGTCATGCTCGAGCTCGGTCACATCGTCGAACAGGCCGGCGATCCCGGCGTCATCATGATGCTGAACGTCCCGCACAAGCTGCACGAGCCCGCACGGATGCTGGTCTTCCTCCCGCTCGGCCCTTCGCTCTCGGTGCACATGGGCTTGACGCTGTGGGCCGGCATCGACGTTTCGTCGCCCCTCCTGCTCGTCGCGCCGCAGGGCGGCCCCGCCTACGCGATCACGGATCGGGGGCTGCTCGAGCTGCCGTCCGTCCCTCTCGGCATCGAAGCCACGACGGCGCCGGGCATCGAACGCGCCTGCGACCGGCTGAGCGAACGCATGCTCGCGATCGCCCAGTTGCGCGACCTGATGCCGATGGCGGCGTGACCTTCGGGGCGACCCGGTCCCGTCCGGGTCGGCACTCACGGCGCGCCGGCGCCGTCATGGCGACGCAGTCGCCTTTTCCTCCCTCAGGAGGATTCTCATGGCTCGGCAGGCAGAGGGGAAAAGCCTGCGGCGCAGCCTACAGGCAAGGAGATTAAGAAATGGTTCAAGCAGGTGAGAAAACCTCGTCGGCGCGCATCGCCGCGGCGGCGCGGCTGCTCGTCGAGGGCGACATGGTCGACGCGGCGGCAGGCCGCTTCTCCCGCACCGTGTTCATGGTCAACCGGGTCGGCGACCCGGTGCTGGAGCGCTGCGCGTTCGACGCGGCGCTGGAGACCGGGATCGGCGTCGTCGCGCTGCGGTCGGGGCGCGATGCCGGCTCGACGCCGCGGCGGGCGAACATCGCGCTCGTTCACGAGGGCGCGCGGCTGGAGGTGCGCGACTGCGTCCTGTGGTCGGGCGATGAGGACGGGCCCGTCGTTCTGGTCCCCTGGGACGCGCGCGAAGACTGCCATTTCGCGATCGGTCCGGACGGGCTGGAACGGCGTGCCGGCCGACCGGAGACGATGCTTGGCCAAGGCATGTCGCGGGCCAGAGCGCGCCTGGAGCGCACGGCGCGGAAACTGCGCCAGGACCAGCTCCTGCCTTGCCTGGTGGTGCTGACGGAGAACCAAGCGGCTTGAGCACCGGCTCCGCGGCCTTCGCGGGCGCGGAGCCGCCATTTCCGAAGACGAGGATCCACGAGATGGGCATACTGCACAACGAACAGGCAAAACGGCTCGCCAAACGGCTGAGGCGCATCCTGCGGAACGACCTCGGCGAGGAGACGAGGCTCAGCCATTGCCAGGAGGTCATCGCCGAAAGCTTCGACTTCGGCAGCTTCTCGGCCATGATGCACGGGCTTCCCGCCGACGTGGTCTGGCACCGTGATTGGTGCGTCAACGCGCTGCACGACGCAGGGCATGTGAGTTCCAAGTCCATCGCCGAGGAGGGGATCGACCGTCTCGAGGCCGCGCTCGGCAACCTGATCACCGGCCGAAGTGCGCCAAGGCCCGAGGACGAACCGGAGAGCCTGTACCGCTGACGACAGTCGGAGCCGCACACGAGAGAGGGGCCACCGGATCGACGATCCGACGGCCCCGATCGCCCGACCGAACTAGAAGAGCACGGCGTCGCTCGCAGCGATCTCGGAAGCCTCCGCGAAGAGCGGGTCGGCCTTGGCCAGCTCGCGGCGCGCGGTAACCCAGCCGTAGCGGAGTCGGACCTTGTCGATGCCGGTGCCCAGGACGATCGAGGCCAGCCGCCACCGGTCCTCCGTCGGATGGTTGAGCAGGATGTGCGTCGCGACGATATTCCTGACCGGGTGCGGTCCGAAGGAGCGAACGCCCTTCATGCCCGTGCCGAACCGCGGGTTCCACACCACCCACTTCTTCGTGAAGCCGTGAATGAGATGGCCGAAGTTGTGCTCGCTCCAGTCCTCACGCCCCCGCGGCGGAGGGAAGAGGAGATCGGACTGGCGCCCCTCGAGCAGGATCGGGCGGCAATGTTCCAGGTAGTGATCCAGGATCTCGTTGAAGAAGCCCCAGTCACCGATCGACCGCTCATAGTCCCGTCTGTTCCAGCTCGGCCCGAACAGGCTCACGTTGGCCTCGTTCTTGAACTCCTCCGCGCCGACCACAACCTCGTAGCCGCCCGGCAGCCGGCGCAGGTTGCCGGTGCCGTCGGCCCTCCAGGTCAGGTTCCTCATGGTGCCCGACCGGAAGACCACTATGAGGAGGAGCAGGAAGGCGACCACCGCCTGCACATCGCGGGCATGGTAGCGCTTCGCCGTCGCGAGCGGCCGGGCGTGCTCGAACGCCTGCCGGGCCATGCGGAGGCACACGGCGATCGGATACTGTTGCTCGAGGATCGGCATGACGATCTGGTGGGGATCGCGGACAAGCCTGAAGGACTTGGCGAAGCGCGTGGCGGTCGAGCGGATGTGCAGACCCGCCTTCTTCGAAGCCTTTTTCCAACCCTTGCCCTTCGCGAGCTTTCCGGCGAGCTTGGTGGACATCACCTCGACCTCGGACGCCTCGTCGCCCTGCTCCACCACGATGCCGTCCTTGCCCTCCTTGATGAAGGGCATGCGGAACCTCGTCGGCATCGCCACCGGCCGCATCACCACGTGACGCGACTGCGTCAGCCACCCGTGCTGCGGATCCAGCAGCGACGAGAAGAACGAGAGAATCATCTTCTCCGTCGAGGTGATCCGTGGTCCGATCGGCTCGCCGCCGACGGCAAGACCGGCCGCCCTCGTGACCCGCCACGCAACGTACTTGAGAACGAGGTGGTGGTTCAGCAGAAGGCAGAAGCTGATCTGGTCGGGCGCGAGGCCGATCCCACCCGCCTCGATCGGCAGCATCAGCCAGCGTGCGAAGATCGTGACGTGGCTGCGGTGAAGCCTGACGGTGGCATCGGAACGCCACTCCGACTTTGCGTCCCTAAGGCGACCGTCGTCGAGCGTCCCCGAGCGGAACCGGACGAGGTCGTCGAGCTCGGCCCAGATCGGGCTGGTCGGATCGGCTTCGGGAAGGCCGTATGCGTTGGACAGGACCGCGCGCTGCCGAACCCGGTGCGCGTTGTCGGCACCGTAGACACGCTCCCATGCCTCCTCAACGTGCTCGCGCAGCTTGTCCTCGCTCCACGTCGGGGCGTCCGGATGCATGTACCGCCACATAGCCGACAGCCGAACGACGCGGCCGTCCGCCAGAATGATCTCCTTGCGACCTCCGTACATCGTGCCGCTGCTGCGGATCGCAGGGAGGCGCTTCGCCAGCGTCCCAGGCACGAGGCCCAGCTCCTTCTCGAGCGTCGCGACCAGGTGGAAGTTCTGGTAGGTCGGCAGCGAACCGCCCCGCCGCCACGTGGCGACCACGCTCGTCGCGCAGCCGAGCGCCTTCGCGATCGAAGGCGCCGTGCGACCGGTCGCCACCATCGCCGCGTCCAGGGCGCCGGCGAAGGAGGCCGGGAAGGTGGTGGCGGCTGCGATGGCCTCGACGATGCGCGCCCAGCGCGCCATACCCTTGGCGAATGCGTCGTTGCCCTTGACCGTCCCGGTAGAGCCGGCGAGGATCATGGCGGCGAACGCATCCGCCCTGAAGTCGGGGGCGGCGTCGTCGGCGAGCACCCGGCCCATGACTCGCATGCCCCGGCTCAGGAACGAGTTCTGATTCGCGACCCAGCGGTTCTCGGCCTCCGACCCCGGGACGCCCGCGGGAGTATCGGCACGGTAGATCTCGCGCAGCATCGCTTCGCCTTCCTCCCTGAGCCGCCCGTAGCCGACGACCCTGGGGTCGATGCGCGAGAGGTGCACGGGCCGGATGCGCACGCGGCGGATCACCTCCGCGAGGTCGGCCCTGAACGTCGGGTCGCACTTCATGCACTCCCGCACACGCAGATCGATGATGCCCGCTTCGTCGAGTAGCCAATCGATGTCGATCCGGGCGCCGTGCTCGGGACTTGCCGGCATCGGCGTGCCAGTCTTCGCGTAGCGCTCGATCAGAGTCTTGAGAACGCTGCGCGCGGCGCGACGCTCGGCGCGGGACGGGGCGCCCGGATCCACGTGAGGCGCGCCGAGAACGAGCGCGCCCCGCTTGATGCGCTCAGCCAGATCGCGCTTGATCGTGCCGTTGTTGAAGATGAGGGACCGCGGCACCCCCATCCGGTCAGCGAAAGCCTGGGTCGACGCCCGCGACTTGCCGTAGAGGTCGCTCGCGACCGCCTCTCCGTTCTTCTCCATCTCATCCATCACCCGCCGCGCGCGCGCGATCAGTGTGTCGACGGGTCCCCCGCCACGGACATGCGCGCTCGCCTGGACGTCGCCGACGTCGAACAGCGGCGCGATCCTCTTGACGTCCTCCCGAAGGCTGGGCTGCTCAAGCCAGGCAGCGAAGGAGACGCCGGCGAGCGCCAGCACGCTGCGGAGATGGTAGGTGTTCCCGCCGCGCGGCAGCCGCCCCGTCTCCGTCGCGACGTTGGCCATTGCGTCGAGGAAGCGCAGACGCTCCGGCGTGATGGACGGGGCGCGACGCGCATCGATGGCCTCGATGATACCGGCGCGACGCCTCTCTTCCACGGGCGCGTCGCCGATCGGCTCCGAGGTGCTCCGGACACAGTCCTCCTTGTCGGTCCCATCGTCGTTCGCGGGCGCAGGCGTGAAGCCTTCGGTGGGCAGGCCGGCACCACCCAGCAGCTCGGCGAGAGTCGTCGGCGAAACGCCGGTGGCGAGGTCGATCTTGTTCATCTTCATGGTACATCTCCTTCGGGAAGGGACCATCCGTTTTGACTATGCGGATAGTCAAAAGAAAGATGTGATCAGCTGGTGCGGCGCGCAAGTGCCGCGGGTGAACCATCGTCGGTCCGACACAGCTGGGCAGCCGTCCAACACCCCCCATGAGGGCGCGGCGGGCACGAACCGCAGGCCGCTCATGCGACTAGACCTGAGGCAAAATGAATTCCGATTATTTCTCAGAAGGTTGACGTCGCCGAGCCAGCGTTGAACTGCACGCGAGCGAGGCGGAACATGCCAATCTGATGCGGCTCGTCAGCATGAAGCTGCGGAGCGATCCGTCACCTGCAGAAGCCGGAACGTATTGTCGCGGAGAAGGCGACGCGCGCCGTCCCCATGAGCGATCTCGGAGGCCAGATCGGAGCGAAAAAACTTAGCGCGACCGCATCTTGCTGGTCATCATGCCCGGTGCGACGGCCTCGCAAACCCCGGCGTAGCGGCAGTCGGTGCAGCGACTCGAGACGCAGAAGGCGAACGGGTCCATCGATGCGGCTTCCTGATCGGATTGCCGATCGAGCTCGTAAAGCCGCGAGATGTGCCCGTGCAGGCGCCTGCGCGTCGCCGACGCACCGGGCGCGAGAAACCCGGACGCGGCAAGCCACCGACCGACTCGCTCGGGCGTGAACTCGGCGGGATCGCCGCCCCGCACCGCCACCTCCATCATGAGCTGCGTCATCGAAAGCGACAGATCGCCCGCGCCGGCGCACGCCTCGAACGCCTCAGTCATCAGGCGCTCGCCATCCAAGACGCTGGCGCCGACCGCAGATCGGCCATCGACCGCCGGAACTTCCTGATCGGTCAGGCGGCGGACCGCCGAGGCGACGGCCGCATCGGCGTCCAGGGCGTCGAGACCGCCGCCGCGAAAGACCTCCATCGACCAAACGTGCAGCCGATCGACGAGATCATGAACGGCACCACCGCCATGCG
>CAXTTP010000003.1:0-5902 GCA_964247195.1 uncultured Sphingomonadaceae bacterium | reverse complement strand
CGGGATCGACGTCAGCTACGATCTTTACGGCCCCGACGACGGCGAGCGGGACGAAGAGCTCCACGCCGCCGAGCGTCGCCGATGGCGCGCGCTGCGAGAACACGGCACGCGGACCGAACACCGATCTGGTCCTCGGGCCGGATCCGCTGGTCCTGTCCCAGACCGCGTCGGCGAAGCTGCTGGCGAGCAAGAAGCGGCCAACCTCGGTCGCCCCTCCGGGCCCCGCCAGCGGGCCCGGCTCGTCGAGCAGCACCGCGCCGCCGACGTCGCCGGCTGTCGTGGCGAGGACGTCGCCCCTCGCCCGCGAATGCACGGCGCCGCCGTGGCATAGGCGCGAGACGATGCCGACCAGCCGTGCGCGGACGGCCGGGTTCGCACCGTGGAAGACGGGAACCCGCAGCTGGTCGAACATTCCGTGGACGTGGCTGAGCATCACGAACCCGGCGGCCACTGCCGGCGCCTCTCCCGTCAGCCCGGTTGCGCGGGCGATCGCGTCCGTCACCGCATCGAGCAGAGCCGCGGCGTCGGAACCCGGCTGCCCGTCGGCTGCCGCCGAGACGAAGCGACGCACGGACGACAGGGACCAGCCGCAGGCCGACGCCGGCATGCGCTCGAGACGCGTGCCGTCGCTCAGGGTCACCAGCCGATCGCGGGCGGGAGTGCCCGCGGGAGACGGGGCGGTCGACACCCCGAGCAGCATGCCGTCGGACCTCACGACCATATCGCGGGAACGCACGCGCTCGCCCGACGGCGTAGTCGCGCGCTCCTCGAGCCGAACGACGCGCATCGCCCGGCCGTGCGCGTCAAGGCGATGGACGTCGACGGCGACCGCCTCGCGGCGCTCCGTCCCAACCGCGGCATGAAGGAACGCTCCGACCGGAAGCGCGTCCTCCACTGCCGCCAGCAGGTCAGCCGATCCGAAGCCGCCAGGCCGGCGCAACGCGTCCTCCCAACGCTCGCACGCGGGCGGCGTCGCCACCGCCGCACCTGCCCCTGCGGCCGCCCCGACGGCGGAAAGAAGGCCTCCCTGCGAGAACACGTCGTCGAGCAGCATCGTCACAGCCGCGAAACCCCGCCAATGGGAGGCCTCGCTCCACTCGATCGGGAGTCCGCAGCCGTGCGACGGCGCCACGGCGACGAACGGCGCCAGATCGCCGCCGAGCGCCGCTTGCAACCGCCACATCGCCGTGATCGACGGGAGCACGAGGACGTGGCCACCAGGGGGCGGGCTCGAGGACCACACGCCGGCCGGCATCCCGGCCGCCAACGAGGTCAGGCATCCCGCCCGATCGACCCGGTGCCTCAACCTGCGCAGCGCGCCGCTTCGGTCGCAGAAGGGGTGGACGACGACGAGGCCACGCTCGTCCTCGTGCTCCAGGCCAAGGCCGATCCGCCTAGCGGCGGCATGGTCCAGCCCCAGAGAGGACAGCCATTCAGCCGCGACCGCCGAGTTCCCCAGCCGAGCCGACGCCCGGTCGGGCCGGCCATCGCTTGCGGCCGTGGCCGTCATCGCCGTCATGTCCGGAGCGATCCGACACGGCGTTCCGGCACAGCCTCGCAGCCCTGCCGGTCATCAGCCGGTCTCCCAGGGCATTGACCCGCGCAGCCTGCCGACGCCATCAGATGGACATGACCGTCGACGCTCTGAAGCTCAGATACGCCAACGTCGAGGAACTCGTGATGGCGATGCTCGACGTCGACCCCGCCCACAAGAAGAAGGTCGTCGCGCGCTTCAAGCAGCTGCGCAACGCGCACTTCCCACCCGGCGTGAACGTCAAGACCGGTCGCTTCCTCTACGATCTGGATGCCACCATGCGCGTCATCCTCGTGTTCGCCCTGATGAACTCGCTCGTGCTGCCGACCCAGGCGATGGCTCTTCTCCAGGAGCGCTGGACCGAAATCCGGGCGGCGATCGACGAGGCCGCCGCCACCCTGCCGGTCGTCGACGAGAAGGTGACGGTCCCCGAACGGCCCGACGACGGTCGCTACATCGTCATCGCGACCGGCGCCCTCGACCACTGGGCGAAGGCCGAGGACGAGGAGGCCGCGGTCGAAGGTTCCGGCAGACTCGCCACGCCCGGCAGCCTCTCCATCCTGACCCAAGGCGAGATGGAAGCGGCCGCGAAGGGAGCTCCGGCAGGCAGGCTGAGGCCCGGCCAGCTCGTTCTCGATCTCTGGTCGATCACGGCGTGGACGGTGGAGCGCATCGTCGAGCGCGGATGGGCAAAGCCGGCGCAGCTGGGCGTCCCCGCACCATAGGCCGTTAGGACGCCCGGCGAAGGACCGCCCCGGCGGGAGCGGAAGGCTTCGATCTGAAGGGAGGAGCGGAAAAAGGCTCCGCCCGGATCGGAAAGAGGCATCCCCATGCGAACCACGATCATCCTGCGCGCCGCGGATCCCGCGCGCGCCGCCGCCGTCGCGCGCGCGATCGGCATCCCCCTGCTTGATCCCGATCGACTCAATCCCGACTGCTGGCACGTCCGGACGTCCGTGACGATCCTGGTCACCGCCGCCGACGGTCACCCCGGAGGCAGCTTCGGACCGCAGCATCTCGACGAGACCGTCTCCAGGCTGGAGGAGGTCATGGGGCAGCCCGCGGTCCGGCGGGGTTCCGATGACGGCATCGCCTTGGCCGAGGTGGAAGGCTTCGAGGTGCGGCTGGAGCGCGATGCGCCCACGATGCTCTTCCGCGACGTCGTCGACTTCGGACAGCGGTTCGCGATCCAGCCGGTGTTCAAGGCGCATCGCGACGAGATCCTCCTCGCGCTCGCGGAGATCGGCGCATCGAACTCGCGTCTCGTCGGCCCCGCGCTCGGAAGGACCGGCGGCTCCCGCCGATGGACGCTCGTCGTCGATGCGCCCGGGGATGCCGACATCGCCGGCGTCGAGCCGCTGATCGGCCGCGTGGGCGCTGGCTTCGCCCCGCTCGCGATCGTACGCTCGGTAACCCTCGAACCGGAGCACCTCGCCGAGATCGACCGCTACGCCTACGACATCTAGGTGGCTGCGGCCCGGCGGATCGAGGCGAGGCCCCCGGCTCACCGGGGCAATCCTCCGCCGGGCCCGTGCTCCGCGAGCCGGACCACCGCGCGGAGCACCGCGAGGTCATCGAGATCGTCGAGCGGCGCGTGCCCGGTGGTCGGATCCGGCGAGCGAAGGAGACCACCCACGTCGGCACCGTCGCACATCCTCGCGAGCGCCCGGTCGAGGCGGAGCAGCAACCGGACCCGGGTCTCGCCCGACGGGCCGAGCTCGTCCGGCAGCACCCGCCCGGAGGAAGAGACCGGGGATCGCGAGAGCAGATGGCCGAGTTCGCCCTGGGTGAGCCGCCACCGCGCGACGAGGTGGCTGAAGGAGGCCCGCACGGCGGCGAGCTCGACGAATTCGGCGGTCAGCATATGGGGTCTCCTGATCTGTGGTTATTACTTACGAGTAATATGTCGGGTTTCAAGACCCCCGCGCCGCACTCCCGCACTCCTGCCGCAGCACACGTTGCGCGCCGGGGGACAGTCGAAGCCGCGATCTGCTGTCGACGAAGCGGGTCCACTGTCGGGTCGAGCGTCGGCTCGGTGAGACATTGCAATTTGTGAACTGCAAGATTATGCTTTGATCGGAGAAAATAGATGAAGATCGACATCGGAGCCCGGTTCCGGGCCCTCCGCGAGCAACGTGGGCTGTCCCAGGAGGACGTGTCCGGCCGCATGGGGTTTGCCGACCGGCAGATCGTGTCCAACATCGAGGCGGGGCGGCGTCGACTGTCCGCGGCGGAGCTGGTCGCGGCCGTCGACATCTTCGGCGTGTCCCTCGAGCAGTTCACCAACCCGTTTCTCCCTACCGGGGTCGCCAGGTTCTCCTGGCGCCAGAACGAGGTCGCCACCGAGGAGCTCAGGCTCTTCGAGCAGCGGGCTGGCGAGTGGATCGGCGCCTACCAGGCGATCGGGCTCGCCTGCGGCGTGGAGGGGCGGGCCCTCGTCCCAGGCCTCGGGCTGACCGACACGAGCCTATACGAGCACGCGATCGCCGCCGGCCAGAAGGTCGCGGCGGAACTCGATCTCGGCGACGTCCCGTCCAGTCGGCTCGTCGCAGCGATGGAGGAGAGGCTCGACGTCCTGGTGCTGATGGTGGACACCATCCCGGGCGTGTCGGGCGCCGCTTGCACCCTTCCGGGCCAGCGCGCCGCCATCGTCAACCGAAGCGAACCCGCCGTGCGCCGCAACTTCGACCTGGCGCACGAGCTGTTTCATCTGCTTACCTGGGACACCATGCCTCCCCGGTGGCTGGACGGACAGGCCGACGGCGGTGGTCATCGGCGCGTGAGGCGCGTCGAGCAGCTCGCGGACAACTTCGCCTCCGGCCTGCTGATGCCGATGGCGGCGCTGAAGGCGCTCGGCGAACCGGCAGCGGACCTCGGCCGCTGGATCAACGACGGCGCCAGCACGCTCGGCGTCTCGAGCACGGCGCTCAAGTGGCGGCTGGTGAACGCCGGCCTCGGCCCCGCGGAGCTGCGGGATCTGCCGGACGAGGCGTTCCGCGACGGTCGGCTGCGGCGCACGCCTCCTCCTCCGGCGTTCAGCCGGCGCTTCGTCGAGCGCGTGGCCGGAGCCGTGCGGAAGGGGCACGTCTCGGGTCGGCGCGCGGCCGAGCTGGTCGATCTGACGACGGACGATCTGGGCGAGCTCTGCGACCTCCACGGTGTCGAGCGGCCGGCCGAGCTCACGCCCAGCCCGGCGATGGCGGCATAGGTCGTCAGGGATGGCGCCGCCGAGGGCGCGCCGAGGCACCGTCCTCGTCGACACCAACGTCATCCTCGAGTGCCACGCGACCCGCTGCTGGGCCGCGCTCTGCGGCGCCTTCGTCGTGGAGACGGTCGAGAAGTGCGTCGAGGAGACGCAGACCGGCCGGCAGGGTCGCCGACCCGAGCTGCAGATCGACGAGGCGCTGCTGCGGGCTGGACTGGCGCAGGTTCATCAGGTGGGCCGCGTCGAGCTCGCGGCGGTGGACCTCGCGGGCGGCTCCGGCCTGCACGCCGGCGAACGGCACCTGTGGGCGCACGCGCTCACCCGGGAGGACGCGTGGATCCTGTGCGGGCCCGACACGGCCAGCCTCCGCTTCGGCTACTCGAACGGGCTCGGCGGGCGCCTCACGTCCGTCGGCGGCCTGCTCTCCGACGTGAACATGGCCCTGCCCAGGGGCATGCGCGACCATTTCGGACGCCGCTGGCACGACGAGAGGCTCACCGAGTTCCGCTTCGAGGAGATGGATCGGGAAGCGCGATGAGACGGGGCCGACGCCACCGATCGACGTAGCCCAGTTCTTCCGGACGGACGGGATCTACCTTGGCTTGCAACCTCCCGTGGGAGACAGCCTGAACGGCATAACGGAGTCGTTGCGCCGGCGGGGCGACATCGACTGGGTGCATGCCAAGTCGCGCGAGGGCCTCGACGACCTCGCGACCCCCCAGAGCGGGAAGGCGATCCACCCGCAGTATCTCACCAAGGTCGTGAGCGATCTCGCTTCGGACGACGCGGTCTTCACCTTCGACGTCGGATCGGTCACGATCTGGGCGGCACGCTATCTCGCCATGAACGGGCGGAGGCGGATGCTCGGCTCGCTCGCGCACGGATCGATGGGCAGCGCGCTCCCGCAGGCGACCGGAGCACAGGCGTCGCATCCCGGGCGTCAGGTGATCTCTCTGTCGGGCGATGGCGGCTTCGCGATGCTCATGGGCGACTTCCTGACGCTCGCCTAGGCCAGCCTGCCGGTGAAAGTCATCATCTACGACAACGCCTCGCTCGGATTCGTGGCGCTAGAGATGAAGGGCGGCGGCTCCCTGGACTTCGGCACGGATCTCGCCAATCCCGACTTCGCCGCGATGGCGCGCGCCATCGGCATACACGCCGTC
>CAXTTP010000002.1:24355-43822 GCA_964247195.1 uncultured Sphingomonadaceae bacterium | reverse complement strand
GGGACATCGTCGGCAACAACATCCCGGTGTTCTTCATCCAGGATGCGATCAAGTTCCCCGACTTGATCCACGCCGCCAAGGCGGAGCCGGACCGGGAGTTTCCGCAGGCCCAGACGGCGCACGATAATTTCTGGGACTTCATCAGCCTGAGCCCGGAAGCGTGGCACATGATCATGTGGATCATGTCCGATCGGACGATTCCGCGCTCGTTCCGGACCATGGAAGGATTTGGCGTTCACAGCTTCCGCCTGGTCGACGCAGCCGGCGCTTCGACCTTCGTGAAGTTCCACTGGAAGCCCCGCCAGGGCTTGCAGTCGGTGTTGTGGAACGAGGCCGTGAAGATCAACGGCGCCGACCCTGACTTCCACCGCCGCGACCTTTGGGAAGCCATCGAATCCGGCGACTTTCCGCAATGGGACCTCGGCGTGCAGCTGTTCGACCAGGCAACCGCGGACAGCCTGCCGTTCGATCATCTCGATTCCACGAAGGTCATTCCCGAGGAGGACGTGCCCGTCCGCATCGTCGGCACGCTCACGCTCAACCGGAACGTCGACAACTTCTTCGCCAATACCGAACAGGTCGCCTTCTGTACGCAGAACGTGCCGCCGGGGATCGACTTCAGCGACGATCCGCTGCTCCACGGCCGTAACTTCTCCTATCTCGACACGCAGCTGAAGCGGCTTGGCGGGCCCAATTTCACCCACCTGCCGGTCAACGCGCCGCGCTGCCCGGTGATGAACTTCCAGCAGGACGGCCACATGGCGATGACCAGCCCCAAGGGCCGGGTCAATTATGAGCCGAACAGCTGGGGTGCCGATGCCGGTCCGCGCGAGAACCCGACGAAGGGTTTCACCAGCTTCCCCGCCCCGGTCGAGGGGACGAAGCAGCGCATCCGCTCCGAGACGTTCGCCGACCATTACAGCCAGGCGCGGATGTTCTTTCTGAGCCAGCGGCCGATCGAACAGAAGCATATCGGCGATGCACTGGTGTTCGAGCTTTCGAAGGTCGTACGGGTCGACATCCGGGCGCGGGCGGTCTCGCACCTGCGCCTCATCGATGCGGATCTGGCCGCGACGGTGGCGGACGGCCTGGGCATGGCGCTGCCCGACGCGGCGACCGCGGCCAAACCGACGCTGGATCTGCCGACATCCGACAAGCTCAGCATCCTCGCGAACGGCCCATCGAACTTCAAGGGCAGGAAGCTCGGGATCTTCTTGACCGACGGTTCGGAAGCCGCGATCTTCAAGGCGCTTACCAAGGCGCTCGAGGAGGAAGGTGCCGTTTGGGAGGTGATCGCGCCGAAGATCGGCGGGGTCACGCTCGACGACGGCACGGCGGTTGCGGCCAAGCACAAGATCGACGGCGGGCCGTCTATCCTGTTCGATGCGGTGGCGATCCTGCCGTCCGCTGAGGGAGCCGCGAAGCTGGCCAAGGATGCCGCGTCGAAGGACTTCGTCTCCGACGCGTTCGGGCACTGCAAGTTCATCGGCTACAGCGCCGCTGCGACCACGCTCTTCGCGGAATCCCGCGTGCCGCCAGAACTGGACGATGGCTTCGTGCCACTCGGGCGGAGCAAGGAAGCCAAGGACTTCGTCGCCACCTGCCGGGCGCTGCGTTACTGGCCGCGCGAGATGACGGTCGATCTGGACGCGGCCTCGCTAAATCCACCATCCTGAACCAACTGCCCCGGGGAAAGTCGCCTTTCCCCGGGGCACCTCAACAAACGTATGCAGCGGCTGCTTCGAGCATTGTCGCTTGGATCACCGATCGCATCTTCCTCGGCATCTCGGCTTGTGGAAGCTAATAAAGCGCCCATACAGCAGCAGAACCGAGGGGCGGTGATGACGATCAAAGGCAAATGCCGCTGCGGCGCGTGTAGTTACGAGATCGCGATCGACGAATTGCCCCGGGTGTATGCGTGTCACTGCCACGTTTGCCAACGGTGGACAGGCAGCGCGTTCAGTGTCCAGGCGCTGGTGGCAGAGGACCGGCTCGCCGTGACGGGGCCGGTCGTCATCCAGGAGATCACGACAGAGGACCGCACGTCGGTGCAGCGGTTCTGCGGCACCTGCCACTCGCGCATCTACAACACGAACACGCGGCGGCCGGGGGTCGCAGTGGTGCGGGCCGGCACGCTCGACCGATCAGAAGAACTCGACTGCGTCGCACACATCTTCACGGCGTACCGCCAGCCCTGGGTCATCATCCCAGCGGATGTGCCAAGCTGGCCGGAGGCCGCGCCGCCGGCGGACTTGCGGGCGCTAACAGCCTGACTTGCTCGGAAGGTTCCTGAGCAACACCCATGTTCGTCGGACCGCCCCTTCAGCCCTCAATCCTCAGTCTTCGGATCGCGCGTTCGAGGTACGGTCGCGCTCGTACTGCCGTAGCAGCGTTTGCGGCGGCAGCGATGCCTCGCGACGTACTGTCCAGAGCTCGTACGTCGGGGTGAACTGATCCTTGGCGTCAAGTGTGCCGAGGTGGACCTCCACCTCATCGCCGCTGCGGGCGAAGATCGACGAGCCGCAGCGCGGGCAGAAGTGCCGTCCGTGGTATTCACCAGTTTCGCCCTCGATCGATACCGATGCCGCAGGAAAGATCGCTGATGATCCGAACAGCGCGCCATGGTGCTTGCGGCAGTCGAAGCAATGGCACAGGCCGACCCTATAGGGCTTACCGAGCGCGCTTATCCTCACTGCCCCGCAGAGGCAGCCGCCGCTGATCGCTTCCATCCAAAGCTCCCGAACCTGGTTCGTCGGAGATAGGTCGAACGGACGGAACTGCAAACGGCGTTGCGGAATCCTGCGATGTGCCTGCACCGAACGCTTCGGGCTGCCGAATGTCGAACCGGTAGAGGGTGCGCGTCGCGTCCCCTGCCAGCAGTGCCAATTGGTCGCTGTCGAGCCGCTTGACGCCTGCGCGATAGGCGACCTCGCGCGCCCGGGCGCGTGGCTCTTCGACACTCGCGCGGGTCGGCTCGGGTGCACGGCGCTGTTGATCTGTTTCCAGCGCCTGCCCCGCCAGCGTCCAGCCGATGGTGCCGTTGCGCAGTGCTCGGATAGAATGGTCAGGCCGGCATTGATCAACGACTGCGTGCCGATGATGCTGCGCGTCCGTCCGACGCACTTGACGATGATGGTGGTCGCCGGGTCCGGTGCGACTTCGCGTGCCCGCAGCACGAGCTCGGCGCCCGGCACGCTGATGCCGTCCGGAATGTTCATCGTGGCATATTCCTCGAAACGGCGCGCATCGAGAATGGCGATGTCGGCATTGCCTTCGATGAGGGCCTGCACATCCTCGGCCGCCAGCGAGGCGTTTGGCGGCGATGCTCGACCAGCTCGCCGACGGCCTTGCTGTAGCTGTTTACGTCATCGAACAGCTCGTAGGCGGCGCCCCGCCAGGCATCGAGACCGCCTTCAAGCGCGCGAACGTCCACGTTGCCGAGCTCCGCGAGGGCAGTCGCGGCAAACCCAAGCCTCCGTGACACATCTGGTGACGCAGCCAGTAGTCGCGTGCGATCGTCTCGAACGGCAGCGCGTCGGACCGGCTGCTCGCGCGCTGGCCGATGACACGCGGTGCCTTCTGGAAGATCGTCGCCGTTCCCGACTTCAGATGGCAGGTCTGGACACCGCGTGGCGCCAGGCCCACGCGCATCGGGTCAAAGGCGAAGGTCTCGCGATCAGGCCAACTCCGGGTAGCCGAGCCGCGCAGCGACGCGCTCCATGCTCGCGAGCGGATCATAGGCACGCGGCGGCAAGCGCTTGATTTCCGTGATGAGCAAAGCGTCGCACGCCGGCAGCGCCTCCGCGCTTTGCGCAACCTCGCCAAGGATAGTTTGCAGCAGCCGGACCATGCTCTCGGGTGTGGCGATCGAGGTGACGAACGGCAGCCCAGGGGATGCCTCCGTCCAGCCGATCGTGCGCACCCCCGCAGCGAGCGCAGGCTCGGCGCGAGCAAGATGCGCGAAGCTGACGGCATCGATGGCGGCAACGTCGGCATCATGTTCGGCGACGGCGCGGAGGCTCGCTTCGTGCGACCCGGTCTCGACCACCTCGGCGAAGAACAGCACGCCGCCGGCGAGCGCCGCGACGGCGGCGCGGAACAGGTTCATGCCGCTGTTCGAGTACCGCTCGTTGATGGCGGCCCGCCGCCCGCGCAGCGCAGCAAGGCTTTCGGCGGGATCGTCCGTCCGCACGACGATGCGGCTGCGATAGGAAGTGTCCGAGCATCCGGGCGCGGCGTAGCACGGCGTCGCGACATAGCGCAGCCGGCCACGATAGCGCGTCACCAGCGGGTAGCCGCAGCATTGCGCCAGCAGCAGACCGGGATCGCTCCATATCGTGTCCAGCGGCCGCTCCCGATCGAGCTTGATGGGCACGTCGCCGACACCGCGCTCCGCGAGCCGCCCGGCGATCAGCTCCCACAGAGCATCGTTGGCCTCTCGCAGAGCGGGGCCGTCGTACATGCCGAGCGAGGCGACCCACACCATCAGCCATGATCCGGATGTATCAGGCGGTCGTGCGGGCGCCACAGGAACCGCGCCGCCACCTCGCCATATCCGCGATAGACCAGCGCGCCGTTATCGGCGAGCAGCGACTCGCGGTGGCGGGCATGAAACGCCGGCAAGGCATACCAGGCAAGGCCCGGTGCGCGATGGTGCGCCGCGTGAAGATTGTTGTTGAGATAGAGCAGCGCGAGCGGCCCCGCCTCCTCGACAGTCGCGACCCGGTGGCTCGGCGCTGGATCAGCGCGGTGCTCGGCAAAGGAGCGAAGCAGCGCCAAGGCGATCCCCGGATGGACGCAGAACAGGACATATCGGCCGATCCCGAACCCGCAGACATGCAGCCACAGCAGGACAATCGCGATGCCTGCAAGATGCGGCAGCCAGTCGCGCGCCACAATGACCGGTTCGCGGCGCGCCCGCCTTGTCTCGGCTGCCAGGAAGCGCGCGACCGTGAGGAACGGGCCAAGCAGCATCCGCCCGAGCAGCGGCGCCTCCAACTGGCCGAGCAGGCGATGGGCAGGCCCCTCTCGCCCCGTCAGATAGCGCGATTCTGGGTCGTCGAAAGGGTCGGTGATCGCCGCCGTGCGATGGTGGGCCAGATGGGTGCGGCGGTACACGGCGTAGGGCAGCCACAGGGAGAGCGGCACAGCGCCGACGAGCGTGTCGAACCACGGCCGCCCCGACGGATGGCCGTGGATGGTCTCGTGCTGGAGCGATCCGTGCCAGGCGATCAGCCAGCCGCCGGCCAAGACCGACGCCCAGCCCGGAAGCGCGGCGTGCCACCAGGTGAGCGCCAGCCAGCCGCCGTGGATGAGGAAGGCGACGAACAGCGTCGGCACTTCGAGGCCATGCGGCCGTGGCGGCGGGCTCATCGCGCGAGCACGTCGTCCAGCGCGGTGGCGGGATGCCGTGAGATACGCAGCTGCACCTCGCCCTGGGTGACGAGGCTGTTGGGCGGCACATCCTCGACCAGCCAGACATTCCCACCGATGGTGGATTCGCGCCCGATGGTGATCCGCCCGAGGATGGTCGCGCCGGCATAGATGACGACGTCGTCCTCGATGATCGGATGGCGCGCGAAGCGGCGGCGGACGCCGTCGTCTCCATCCGCCTTCAGCCGGCGCGCGCCGAGCGTCACCGCCTGGTAGAGCCGCACGCGCGCGCCGATGATCGCCGTCTCGCCGATCACCACGCCGGTGCCGTGATCGATGAAGAAGCTGGGCCCGATGGTGGCGCCGGGATGGATGTCGATCCCGGTGCGCGAGTTCGCCAGCTCGGAGATGATGCGGGCGACTAGCGGGGCGCCGAGCATGTGCAGACGATGCGCCAGCCGGTGATGGATCACGGCGAGCGCACAAGGATAGCAGATCAGGATCTCGTCGACGCTGCGCGCCGCCGGATCGCCGAGGAACGCGGCTTCCACGTCGCTGTCGATCAGCGCACGGATCTCGGGCAGGCCAGCGGCGAAATGCCGCACGATCGTCGCGGCATGGCCAGCGTCGAACGCCACGCTGTTCTCGGAATCCCAGTAGCGGAGCTCGAGCCGCACCTCGCTCAGCAGCGTCTGCAGCCCACGCGCGAGGACGTGCTCGACATACGCCTCCTCGTCGGCCTCGCCGTGCGCCTCGCCCAACCGCTGCGGGAAGAGCGCCGCGCACAGGTCCGCCACCGCCGCCTCGATGCGTTGGCGGGAGGGGAAGCCGTCGACGCCGACCTCAAGGTGACGGTGATGCGCGTCGCGCCACAGTCGCCGGGCGGAACGCAAGCCGGCGGCGATCTCGCTCAGATCAAACGGCTGGGCGGCGATGTCGTCGTCGGCGTCGGCACCGCCGCGCCGGGCGAGCGATCGCGCGTTCACCGGCGTCCGCTCGCACGACGCAAGGATGGACGGCGCCACGGCGACGACGCGCCAGCGTCGAGCTCGGCGACCAGGCGCTGGCCCTCTTCCCAGCTGCCGAGGCCCGAGGCGGCGTTGATGTGGCCAGCCTCGCCTGCGTCGTGGAACCGCGCCGACCAGCCTGCCGCCATCTCGCGTGATCGCTGGATGCTCGCATAGGGATCGTTGCGGCTGGCGACGACGATCGTCGGGAACGGCATTGCCCGGCGGGGCACCGGCGCGAAGCGTAGGAGGCGGGCGTCGGCGCCATCGCGCTCCGGATCGGGCGGCGCCACCAGCAGCGCGCCGGTCACCTTGGCCGCCGCGTCGCCGGCGATGCTGGCCCACCAGGCGACGGCAAGGCACCCTAGGCTATGCGCGACGACGATCGGGAACCCTTCGGCATCCGCAACGGCCCGGCCCATCGCGGCGATCCAGCCGACGAGCGTCGGATCGTCCCAGCCGCCGAGCTCGACCCTGCGGCAATCGCTCCGTTCCCGCTCCCATCGGCTTTGCCAATGCTCGGGGCCGGACGAGTTAAGGCCGGGAACGATCAGGCAGGTCATGGCGGCTGCTCCTCAGACAGGAGCAGCCCTATTCTCTATCATGTGAGTAGGGAATGTGGTGAATACTGCTAGGAGGCAAAGCTGGCGTTGTGTCGCCAGCGGCGGCGCTACCTGAACGACACGCCCAACCTGGAGAGATCGCCCGCGCTCTGGGGCCGCCGGGTGACGTGAGTAGACCGACGAGACGGGTGACGAGAACGAGCGTGGCCTTTCTGTATCCAAGATGTCCCTCAAAATGGTCAGTTCCGAGTCGCTCAGACCGAACCCTGGTGTGGACTGGGCAAAATGCGATCGGTGCCCTTCGAAGACCCAATTAGCCCAACGATCTGGATCGCGTGAGATCTTCAACTCGACTGCATGTCCCCGCGGGCGTTTACGTATGTGAATGTTAACATCCCCGCAGCCGTAGGAAAACGTTCGACGTTGCAGGCGAAAGCAAGTAACTCGCAGCCAACTGGGGGGGCCTATATGACCGAGCAGAGTCAACGCGCGTATTCGCGCCGTGGAAGCGGGCGATTGCTATCTGGATGTGCCGCAACCGCTGTAGCTAGCCTCCTGTCCGCGCCAGCGATGGCGGGCTGTTCGCCCTATCCGACCACAGAGAACATGGTCACCTCCTGCACCGCCGCCAACACGGGAGGACTGCTCGCCGATGCGACCGGCGCGACGTTGCAGGTGGAAAGCGGCGCGAGCGTCACCGGGGGGTCACCTGCGGCGATCACCGTCGCCAGCAACACTCCATCCTCCAACTATACGGGCAATGACATCTTCGTTGCCGTCGCAGGCACCGTGGATGGCCTCAGTGGAACGGGTATCCTCGTCAGGAGCGGCACGACGCCGACTGTCTATAGCTCAACCGCGTTTTATGGATCCACGTTCGCCCATGTCACGGTGGGGGTGAACGGCGTGATCGCCGGCGCATCTGCGGTCAGGGTCGAGCCGGTCCCGTCCGGCGACCTCGCGGTTGCCGAGATCGACAATAGCGGGTCGATCCGATCGACCGCCGGTCCTTCGCTGTTGGCTACCAACGGCGGACTCTTCTCCTCGATTACCAATCAGGCGTCCGGCACCATTGGCGGCATCGCCGGTGGGCTGTCGCTGCTCACCAACGCCGGAACGATCGACGGGGAAAGCGGCTCGGCGGTGGCTTCCGACGGCAGTTTGTACTTCGGCACGTCGATCACGATCGATAATAGTGGATCGATTCTTTCTGCGAGCTCGGGTGCCACCATTGCGGTGCCAAGGCTGTACACACGCCTGACCAACAACGGCAGCATCGCCAATGCGGCGGCTGGCCCTGCGCTGACCGCCAACTTCCTTATCCTCGACAACGGCGCGACAGGGTCGATCACGTCTGCCGGCGGCACCGCCGTCAGCGCAACACGCATCGGCCTGACAAATCGTGGAACGATCAGCGGCTCGGTGATCGCGGCGCCGGACGTGAACGGTTACGCATCGGTGGTGGATTCCAGCGGCGGCGGCCGGATCGTCGGCGACGTCCTGTTAGGCGACGCGGACGACACCGTCGTGGCGAGCTACCGCGACGGCTCGCTCGACACCGGCATCACCGGCCGGGTCGACGCAGGCGGCGGCACGGATCAGCTGCGCATCGACTTCCACGCGAACGCCACCCTCGCCGCGCCGCTCACGCTGCCGGCCACTTTCGAGCAGCTCGCGATCGGGCTGTTCGACGGTGCCGCGGTGACGCTGGCCGACGGGTTCACCGCGCCGTCGACGCTGTTCCTCGCCGGCCTTGGTAAGGGATCGCTCGTCAACGATACGACGATCGTCAGCAGCGGCCCGGCGATCATGGCCGCCTATCCCTCACTCTCCTTCGCTTTCACGAACAATGGGTCAATATCCGCAAACCTGACCCAATTGGCCGACTATGCGCTGGACTTCCAATATGGCGGGAGGGATTTCACCAACAACGGTGCGATCACGGCCATCGGCGGCAACGGCGTGCGACCGGGCTACGGCGACTTCGTTAACACCGGATCGATCAGTGCTTCGGGTACTGCGGTGTCGATCTTCGGTGCACCCTTCACGAACAGTGGGACGATATCCTCCAGCGGTGGGATCGGGCTGGTGCTGGCGCAGGGCTCCCCCACCCTCACCGATACGAATACCGGCCTGATCGAGGGAGGGACCGTCGGCGCAATTTTGAACAACGATCGGTTCAACAATTACGGCACGATCCGGTCCGACGGCACCGGCGTGCAACTCAGTTTCTACGGCGGAATCTTCAATCGCCAGGGCGGAACGATCACCGGCGTTCAATACGGCATAACCGGCGGTTCCTATGATCGTAGCGCTCAAGGTGCGATCATCCTCAATGCCGGGACGATCAACGGAACCGTCGATCTCGGCAGCAACGGCTATGCCAGCGGGAACGGCTACGTCGCACTTTCGGGCGGGGTGCTGAACGGTAACCTGATCCTGGGCAGCGGCGGCGACGTGTTCGTCACCGAACTCGTCAACAGCGGCCCCGGCACCTATGCTGGTGTGACCGGAACAGTTAGCGGCGGCGGCTATGAGACGATCCGCTACCGCGTGGCTGCGGACACGAGCGCGACGATCACGCCGAGCACCGGCTTCGCCGCAACCGGCTACGAGCTTGTCGGCGGCGTGACGCTGACGCTGACCGCGCCGGGGCCGCTCGATACCAGCCTCTCGCTCGCGGGCGTCGGCAAGGTCGATCTTAGCGCGGACCTGTCGCAGAGCGGTCACGCCCTCATTACGACCACCACCGCGTTGAGCGATCCGGACCGGGATCTCACGATGCCTGCTCACGCCGTGGACATCGTCAGTCACGGCATGCTGTCAGCTTCGAACGCCTCCAACGGTCCCGTCGGTGCCGGCGTGATGCTCGATTCCGGAGACAGCTTCACCAATACCGGCACGGTTGCGGTCAGCGCTCCTGCGGGAAGCTTTGGGGGCTCATCCGCCGTCTTCGGCGGAGCCAAGGTCATCAACAGCGGGCAGATCCTGCTGGGCGGCAGCTACGGCGTGGCCAATGCTACGGCATTGGACAATCGCGGCTCCATCACCCAGATGGTGGGAACGGCCGACAGCATTGGCGTGCTCGGCGTCGGCCAGATCCTGAACAGCGGCACGATTTCGACCGGCGGCAGCGCGATCGTCCTCAGCTATTTCTTCGGGTCCAGCAGCATCGACAATCAGGCTGTTCTCGCGAGCAGCGACGATGCCGCGATTTCAGGGCTGTTTGGCGCCATCCAGCTGACGAACCGGGCCTCCGGAACGATCAGCGGGGGCGCCGGAGCCGATGCGATCCATGTTTCCTCCGGTAGCCGCATCATCAATGCCGGTACCATCAACGGCAACGTGGAGCTCGATTCCCCCTACGGCTCGTTCTTCGGCGGCAATGTCTACGAGGCGGCCGGCGGCACCTTGAACGGCAATCTGCGCTTCGGTGCGACGGACGATCTCTTCATCGCGCAGAGCGGTGCTACGGGCGTGACCGGCACGATCGACGCCGGCGATGGCCGCGATACCTACGCCCGCGCATTCACCAGCAACGCGACCGCGACGCTGGGCGGCGCGCTGCCCGACACTTTCGAGGCCGAAGGTATCGTCGCTTCTGGGGCGGACACGACCGTGACGCTCGTCGGCCCCGCCGGAGGGATCGCGCGGCCGGTCAGCCTCTACGGCGACGGTGCCATCGTCGATCATGTGGATATCGCAGCGTCGCCTTCCGACGGGCCCGAGAACCGGGTCGTGCTCGCGCGGCCTCCTGTCGGCGATGGCAGCAGCGCGCTCGCCTTCACCAATCAGGCGCGCATCGCGGACGGGGTGGGCGGCACGGCGCGAAGCTTCACGAACACCGGCACGATCGGTGCCGGATCGCTCGACCCAGTCGCCGTCCGCATAGCCGGCGTCGCGGAGCAGCCGTTCGCATTCGCCAACAGCGGCATGATCCAGGCGTCCGGCGGGGGCGAAGCCTTGTATCATGGCGATCGGCCCGCGGTGCTGCTGACGCAGGACCGGGTCGACTACTCGAGCACCTTCGCGCCCGGAACGGTCACCATAGCGAATAGCGGCACGATCGACGGTGGCCTCGGCGCGCCGTTCCTGCACGCCATGACGCTGGATTTCCAGAACAGCGGCGTGATCACCCGAGGCAACGACCTGGTCGCGAGCGTCAGCCTCGGCTCCACCCTCGATTATGCAGACGCGACTGACGGACCGGCCGTGCGCGGGACGAACTCGAACCGGATCACGGCCACCGGGCAGGGAGCGACCGGGCTGGTTCTGTACGGCGCCCGGTATGGATTGGTCGCGGATTCCGGCCATGCCGGGACGACCATGCTGAACCTGGCCAACAGCGGCGCGATTTCCGCAAACGGCGGCGGGACGCTCGTCACCGAGGGCAGCCCATTTTTCGCGCCCAGCGTAGCGGTAGCGCTCTTCGCCGATGCCGGAGCGGCAATCACGGTCACCAATGCCCCGGGTGGGACTATCGCCGCCACGGGCGGCGGCTCGGTCGCGGTCGCGGTCCGGAGCAACGGTACTTTCGAGCTGAGCAACGCCGGCACGATCAGCGGCGGACCGGGCGTGACCCTCAGCACGCCGGGAGAGCCCGTCGTGGGCAACCTGTTCACGCTGCCGGCAGGCTACCTGGCCGGCGCAGTCGAAGTCGTCGGTGCAACCAGCACGATCCGCAACAGCGGTACGATCACCGGCTCGATCCTGCTCGATGCGGGCGACGACCGGATCATCAACAGCGGTACGATCGATGGCGACGTCTTCCTCGTTGCCGGCGAGGACAGCTTCACTACGCTCGCATCGGCCAAGCTGACCGGCCGGATCGACGGGGGTGACGACGTCAACGTGCTCGTCCTCGATACGACCGGCAGCACCGCGGCGACACCGTTTGATCTAAGCCGCTTCGTCGCCTTCGGCACCCTGTCGATCAGCGGCAGCGGCGCGCTCGCCCTGGCCGGCGCACTGCCTTTCGCCACGGTGCAGCTGGCCGGCGGCGAGCTCGACATTGCACCCGGCACCATGCTTTCTACCCTCGGGCCGATAACGATAACCGGCAGCAGCCAAGCGGACACCGTGGTGAACCGCGGTACCGTCTCCGGATCGATCGACCTTGGCGCAGGCAACGACCGTCTGGAGAATCGCGGCACGGTAAGCGGTAGCGTCATGCTTGGCGCTGGCGATGATACCTATGCGGTCTACGCGGGGGCGGGGGCCGTCAGCGTCGACGGCGGCGCGGGCATCGACACCATCGAGTTGCATTCCGCCGGAAGCGACGCCAGCCCGACACCGTTCAGCGCGGCCGGCCTCAGCGCATTCGAGCGGCTGGCGCAGCAGGAGGGCGTTACGTCCCTCTCGGGCGAGATCGCCTTCGATCAGGTCGCGGTGAACGGCGGCCGGCTAGTCGGCCTGTCAGGCAGCACGCTTCGCGCGGCCGGCGGCATCTTCGTCGCAGCGGGCGCTACCTTCGGCTCGGCGGGCAGTGTCGTCGGCAACATCGCGGTGGCGGGCACCCTCAGCCCCGGCGCGTCGCCTGGAACGATGGCGGTGACCGGAAATGTCGCCCTGAGCTCTGGTTCGACGAGCCTGTTCGAATTGACGCCCACGGTTAGCGACAAGCTGCTCGTTTCCGGTACGCTCTCGATCGCAAGCGGCGCCGTGCTGACACTGGTCGGCAGCCGGCCGCTGACGCCGGGCGCGGCGCTCGACCTGATTGTGGCCAATGGCGGCATCGCCGGCAGCTTCACGACGATCAATCAACCGGCGACGATCCTGGGATTCCTGCGCCAGTCGGCCAACGCGATCCAGCTCTTCGGCCAGTTCGATGCGACGGGCTTTAACCCGCAGGTCACCGCTACGATCAACTACGTCAATGGCGTGCTGGTCGGCGGCACGGCAAGTCCGGCGCTGATCGCGGCGTTGCCCAAGCTTCTGACGAGCGGCAACGCTACCAACGGCGCCGCATTCGCGCGGCTCAATCCCGAAGCCTATGCCTCGGCGACGCAGATCAGCATCGAGAACGGGCTGACTCTGGCCAAGGCGGCCCGCTCCGGCACGGCAGCGACCAGCCGTGACGAGGCCGGCATCTTCACCTTCGCGCAAGGGCTCGGCAACTGGCGGCCGCTCGACGGCAGCGCTGCGCAGGGCACCTCGCGCGCGCGGACGGACAGCTACGGCTTGCTCGGCGGGATCGGGTTCGGCTCGGCCGAGGCATCGATCGGCGGGTTCGTCGGCTATCTGGACAGCCATCAGCGGATCGCCGCGCTCGGCGCGCGGACCGAGTCCGACGGGATCGTCGCCGGCCTGCTCGGCCACGCCGCGGTCGCGGGGTTCGATCTCTCGGCGCTGCTCGCTTATGATGGCGGCAAGGCCGACACGCGGCGCGCACTGCCCGGCGAGCTGACCGCGGCAGGCCGCTATCAACTGCGCGGCTGGGTGAGCGACACCTCGATCGGCTATGTGATGCCGCTCGGCACCGGCTGGTCGCTGAAGCCCGAGGCGGGGCTGACCTATGTCGCTAGCCGCCGCGGCGCTGCCGTCGAGAATGGCGGCGGGGCATTCTCGCTCGATGTCGCGCGCCGCGAGAGCCACGCGACCTTCGTCGATGGCGCGCTGACCGTTCAGGGCGGAACCGCGCCTGAGGCGACATTCCACCCGTGGATCTCGGCCGGCATACGCCACCAGCTGAACGGCCGGGCGACGCTCGCCACCGCCAGCTTCGCCGGCGCCGGTGGCGAGTTCAGCGTGCCAGGCGTCGCCCGAAAGGCCACGCTCGCCACCGCCGGCGCAGGCGCCTCGTTTACCCTCACCCCTGGCCTCGAACTATTTGCCGCCTATCGCGGCGAGTTCGGCAGCGACGGCACCGGAACCAACCTCAACGGCGGCATGAAGCTGCGATTCTGAGACATCTGGCAGCGGGACGTGGAATAGCTGCCGTTGGCGGATAGCGACCGCTTTCTCAGAACAGATCGCTTGCCCAATCGCGATCAATGCGGCGGCTTCATCAGCGTCGGGGTTTGTGGTTGCGTCCATGGGTCATTGGATCAGGTTTGGTCGGCGCCTTCCATCCTGGCGGCGGCGTCACCCGCTGCTGGCTTGACCCCAATCCCATCGCCCCAGGCTGCTGACGGGTGAGCCCGGACGTGTCCGCGTCTTCGGCAGCGACAGCATCGGCGCCACCCCGCAGCAGATTGATCCGATCGCGAAGGCGGCGCGCTTCTTCATAGTCCAAGGCCGCGGCTGCCGCATCCATGCGCGCACATAGCTGCTCGATCGTTTCCTGCATGCTTCCTACGCTCCAGCGATGTCGAGAAGCAGAGCTGCGGCAACGGACCGATTGCAGGCACTGCTTCGTTGAACGAGCAACCCGCAGGAGAACCGGTATGGCGACGCTTCCACCCGATCCATATGCACCGGACCCGATCCGTGAGCCAGACGGCACCCCTATGCCCGACAATCAGCCGGAGTCGCTGCCCGGCCCGGACAACCCGGAGCCACCGGTGATCGAACCGGGCGACCCCGGCGATGCACCCAGCGACACGCCTACGCAAACCCAGGCGTAAGCTGCGCTTGCCCTGTTGCTGCACGGCAACCAGCCTCTTGAACCAATCAACCTGAGTCTAAGGAAAACCATGAAGCTACCCAAAAATGCCGTTGTCGCCGTTGCCGATGGCGCGACCCTCAACCTCTACCGGAACACTGGCGATGAAGGCAGTCCGTCGCTTACCAGCCTGCCCGATGCCGCGATCTCGACGACGAACAAGGGATCGGGCGGCAGGCACCAGAGCAGCTCGGCCAACCCGAGCGACAGCCAGCAGGACGAGGACGGGTTTGCCGCTGGCGTTGCGGCCCTGCTCAACAAGCGGGTGCTGGACGGCAAGATCGACGATCTGGTCGTGATCGCGGCGCCGCGGACGCTTGGCGAACTGCGCAAGCACTACCACAAGTCGCTGGAAGCGAAGCTGGCTGGCGAGATCGCCAAGGACCTGACCGGTCACAACGCTGCCGACATCGAGAAGGCGATCGCTTCAGCATGAACCTCACGCCCCATCGCTAGGAGGAAGCCGGCTGGCGGGTCTCACACATGACCCACGCGGCCATTCACGCCAGTCTCGCGACGGCCGAAGCTTGACGCTTATTCAGATCCGCTCGAGCTCCGCGCGCTGCTTGACGATCAGCTCGTGATGGAGCCCGAGTTCCTCATGATCCGGTAGGGTCCGGCTCGCGTCGGAAGCGGCTCTCGCTTCCAGCTCAGCCGCACCGTGCCTTCGGCCACCAGTTGGTCGACGGCTGCGTGAACCGCCGGCATCGCGTCACGCCAGTCCCCGGCAGGAGATCTGCCGCCAGCCGCTGCCGCCAGGGCTCTTGCCACTTCGCTCGGGCAGATAGAGGCGCCCGGTGCGCGTTGGGCAAGAAGGGCTATCGTCGTCTCCCGTGCTTGGTCGGCCCCATCAACACTGACGCCTCCTTGGGGTGTCTGATGTGCGATCCTCTGCGTGGCCTTCACGCTGGATCCTGATGGATCAATCGCCCGCATCGCGGGTCGCTCGGTCGATCCTGTCGGACATTGTGGAGTTGCTCTGCGCGGCCGCGATGCTGGCCGCGCTGTTGCCGGCTAGATCGATCGCCCGTGTATCGGCCCCAGCAGCGAGCAGCATCTCGACGATGGCGGCATGGCCGAACATCACAGCGTTCATCAGCGCGGTTTGCCCAGCTCGGTTGCGCTGGTTCGCGCCGGCGCCGGCATCCAGGAGCGAGCGAGCGATGTCAGCATAGCCCTTGAACGCCACGCCCATCAGCGCCGTGTTGCCCCTTGCCTCGTCGACACCCCCGGGATCCGCACCATGAGCCAGCAGCAATGCAGTGGTGGCAGCGTGCCCGTTATAGCTGGCCAGGATCAGCGGCGTGTACCCCTTGGCGTCCCGGGCCTCCATGCCGGCACCCGCCTGCAGCAGGGCGAGGATCATGTCGTCTCGCCCGATGCGGGCTGCCTCATGCAACAACTCCTGCAGCCGGTCGGGCGGCGGCAAGGGGGGAAGGTCGGAACTCGTCTGTGGGTCGGTCACGGCACTTCCTAGCAAGTTGGCATGCCTTGAACGTGCCGAACGCGACGTGGGCTCCCTTGCGGTGGGAGGAAAGTCAGCACGTCCGGCTACGACGAGACTTGGAACCCTACGTGGCAACACGGTCAAACCGTTGGCGGCTGCTAAGGGGCTGCAGCCGCAAAGCCGGTTTCCAGCGGCAAGACCCAAACAGGTCGGACAGCCCCTAGCGTGGGCGTGGATCTCGCGACAGGACATCCAGTCGCGAGAGCTCGGCGGCGCTCAGCGCCACTCGCATTGCCGCTGCGTTCGACCGTGCTTGCGCGACGCTAGTGGCGCCGGGGATCGCCGTGACGGTGTCGCCGTGGAAGGTGATGAGCCATGCCAGCGCGATCTGGGCCGCGCTCACGCCGTGTCCGCGGCCGATTTCCTGGAGGGCGGTTATGAGCGGACGCGTGCGTTCGATGTTGCGGGCGCGGAAACCCGGCGCGAGCCGGCGCATGCCGAGCCCCTTCATCTGCCGCGGATCCTCGTGGAACCGTCCGCTCAGCAGACCCTGCGCAAGCGGCGAATAGGCGATGATAGTGACGCCCAGTTCCTTCGCAGCCTGCATCACGCCGTTGCGCTCGATGTTGCGGTGAAGAAGGCTGTAATGCATCTGATTGGACCCAAGCGTGAGCCCGCGTTTGACCAGCGCGGCATGGGCCCTACGCATGCCCGCCGCGGAGAAGTTACTGACGCCGACGGCCCGGATCGCGCCCGCATCGACGAGATCGGCCATCGCATTCATCTGGCTCTCCACCGACGAAAAGGACAGCGGCTGGTGAACCTGGTGCAGATCGATGGAAAAGGGTGCGAGATTGGCCTGGCGCGTCCCAATCGTCGTCCCGATGCTCCGCGCGGTGCGAAACAGAGGGTTCCACTTGGTCGCGACGACGACATCGCCATCGCGTGCGCCACTCGCACTCAGCGCGGCGGCGAGGACCTGCTCCGAGCGGCCCTTGCCGTACAGCTCGGCCGTGTCGAACCAGTTGACGCCGCCCTCGCGCGCCGCCTCCACGATTGCATTTGCCTTGCCCTGGTCGACATTGGCCCAGTAGCTGCCGATGAGTCCCTGGCCTTGCGAAAACTGCCAGCAGCCCAGGCCGAGTGGGGAAACCATGATCTTGCCGCTCCCCAACGGCCGGAGGATCGTCATGTTAGGTCCATCCTATGCTGCACATCGTCCTGAGGGTATTTGGTGGGGCTATGGCCAGTGCGATTGAAGAATGCTCCCTGGCATCTGCCAACGCAGCTATACCACACTTCAACACCTCGGATGATTCACGAATAGCCTTTTGTTAAATCGAGGGTGCGGCGGATTGCTTGTAGAATTCGCTCAGCCAGTGACGATAATTGTCGGCTTCCTCTCGCCTCCCGAGCGCCTCAAGGGCTTCAAGGCGCCACAGCCGCATCTTGAGCAGGCGATTGCTGTTGGCGTTGCTCTGGCTCGTGAAGAGCTTCAGCGAATCAACCGCGTTGATGACGCTCTGATGATCTGCTTGAGCGACGAGCTCCACGCATTGGGAATAGCGCTGACCGATCCGCCTGCCTCCCTCCTGTCCCTCGCCATGCGGTACCAGCTCAAAGCTTCGGGGACGGCTTGAGGACGGCGCAGCGAACAGAGTCGCTGCCTCAAGCTCGGACGGCAGGGTACCTGCGGAGTAGCCATACTTCGCGGCTGCCGTCGCGCGCTTGCCGTCGGCGCCGGCGCTCGCGTAGCGCAGTTCGACGGCGTCCAGCCCGTCGAGATCATCTGCCTGGAGACATTGTCGCGCCAGCTTCAAGCCTGCCGCGCGAGTCCGGGGCGCGCCAGACATGTTTGCTAATGCGTAGGGTGCGACGAGCCGGCGTGTCTTTCCTCCCGCAACGTTATCGAGATCGAGTAACCCGAGCTGGCAGGCGACTTCTCGACCAAAGCCCAACTTGATGTTGGAGTGAGCCCAGTAATAGGTCGCCTCGATATCGTTGGGGGCTAGCGCTAAGCAGTCCAGGGCTGCATTCAGCGCCTCATGGTAGCGGCCCGCCAGGAAGAGCGATCGACTGGCGCCGAGATGGGCGCTGATGGATCTCGGAAGCATCGCGCGGGCGCCCTCAAAGGACCGTGCCGCGTTTTCCACGTCGTCGTTTGCAGCCTGTTGCGTTCCGAGTTCCCGAAGATCCCTGCCGTCGCGGGTCGGCGAGCGTCGCCTGCGGCCGGTCTGCTCCTGCTGCCTGCCAAGCGCCGCTGACGCGAGCGCATGCGGTTCCTGCAGGCGCTGGGCGTCGGCTAGCGGCGCGGAGACGCTGTTCCACCGGTTGAACAGCCGGAGCACCAGCTCTGCATAGCCGAGCCCGATAAAAGACATGGTCAGGAAATAGACGGCTTCGGTGTTGGCAGGCGTCAACCGCAGCAAGGCTCGCGCTGCGTTGATCGAAGCATGGAAGTCGCCCGCAAGATAATGAGCACGCGCAGCGAATAGATGCGGCTTGCCCGCGTGGTGACGGAGCGCCCGCGACCGATCAAAGGCGGAAGCCTCGCGCCGGTGATCGCCGATCGCGGCCATGCTCCGTCCGACAAAGAAGTAGATTTCATGCTTGTAGCGGCCCGAAAGCAGATCACCATGCCGCTCAAGTAGCTCCCGGAAGGTGGCGATCGCCGCTCGGTGCCGACTGGCGAGCTGATGCGCCCTCGCAAGTCCAAACAGTGCCGCTGGCACGTCGAGGTCCCCCGCGAGCGCCTCCCTAAACTGAGCCGCGGCGCGCTTCCATTTGCCTTTGTCGAGAAGGTAGTAGCCTTGGGCAAGGCTGGTATCAAAGATGTCGTAAGATGCGACCTTCGCGATAAGTGCTGCGGCTTGCTCTGGCTGTCGGTGCGCGACGCTTTCCTGGACCTGGTCGGTGAGCGTCAGCGCCACGCCTATCCTCGGCATGTGGCGATGTTTCGGGGTAAGCTGGGCGATGTCTTCGGCGATTGCTTCGAGGAATGGCTCGGGAGCCAGCTCGCCGCCAGATGCTTCGACGAGCTCGAAACCGCGGCGGCCGGGCTGAAAAGGGCTGGTGCGCAGGCCTGCGTAGCGATGAATGTAGGTGTGCAGCAGCCCTTCGGCATAAAGGTCTCGGAAGTTCTCCGGGCCGATGCGATCTGCATGATCGGCATAGATGGCTGGCAGGTGGCTGAAGAGGTCGCAGGCTAGGTCCATCGTCTCCGAGGAGCCGCCGAAGTACTGGTCGCCCACCATGCTCATCGGGTGCAACGTGCCGACATGGTGATAGAGCACCCCCGGATCTATACCCGTTTCACAGGGGAAGCCGCTCGGAATCAACAGATCGGGGCGGATCCTTATAACCAAGTCGTATTTCGTGCCGGTCCGCTCCTCGACGTTGACCTTCAGGCGATTGCATTCTCGAATCTTGTAGAAGAGCGGGCGGCTCCACTTCGCCTTTGGCTGCAAGAATAGA
>CAXTTP010000002.1:0-24345 GCA_964247195.1 uncultured Sphingomonadaceae bacterium | reverse complement strand
CCTCCACAGCATCCGGATAATCCTCGATCACGATCTGGCGAGTGTCATAGACGTCGGCGATCTCCTTGGCCGAGATGATGCCGTCCTGGGCGAGTAGCCGGGCGATGTTCGGGAACCGGCGCGCGAACTTCGCGTGGTCCTTGTAGACGCCGCGGCCGAGGTAACGCGCCATAGGCTTGGGCAGGCGCCGCTTGTGTTCGTTGTTGGAAGCACCGATGTCCGACCATGTGTGGACAAACACATCGGCCTTGAGCGGCTCGATGATATTCTTCAGCAAAGCGGGCGCCGCTAGCCGGAAGCCGCGCATCTGTCCCGAAACGCAGACCGCCACCCTCCCCGCCGGCCCGACCCGCTGCGGAGGCAGCGGCAGATCTTCGAACGGCAGGTCAGCCACGAGCGAGGAGTGCGCGATATTCGTCGGGCGTGCCGCTAAAGCGGATCGCCTCGATCGGCACTGGATCGTAGAGGATCGTGCGCCCACGCTGGATCAGGCGATTGTAGAGCGGTGCCACATAGAGCTCGCCGCCCTGACGCTCGTCTGCCTCGCGCGCTTCCAGGAAGGCGTGATCGAAGTCGCCCTTGCGCCGAAAGAAATACAGCCCGTCGCAGCACAGGTCGGAAATTCGGTCCTTCTCCGTCGTGCGCAGCACGGTTTGGCCTGGGCCCGGCTCGACGAAGGACCAGTGCGTGCCCTCGCCCTGAAACACTTCCAGATAGCCGTCGCAGCGCTCGACGAGCGCCGGGATCCGGTAGCCTGGCCGGATCGTGTCGATGTTGAAGATGAAAAGGCTGTCGTCCTCGCCGACATCGCGGAGGCCGAGGAATACCGTCTCGGCCTGCCCGGCAGTCTCGCCGGGTAGAACCGTTATCCGCGCATCGCCGATCCCCAGTCGTGCCAACTCGCTCCGGACGAAAGCCTCACTGTCATGGTCGGAGCGGACCATAAAGGCGAAGGTAGCATCCTCGAAGTACGACTGGAAGGAGCGCACGGCATGGGAGAACAGGCTTTCGCCACGCAGCGGCAGCTCATATTTTGGCCGGTCGTAGCCGGCACCGAAGAACCGGCTGCTGCGGCCCATCATCGGAATTGCGAAGATGCACCGCATCAAGGCGCCTCCACGAGAGTGAACATGCGGAGCGCGTTGGCCAAAAGCGCGTCCTGCCGCCGGCGGTCGTCGCCGTGTAGCGATAGCATCGAGAGGAAGAGCAGCACCGTGAGCGGAAGCACCTCGTGCACCGCAATGCCGCCAAGGTACCGGCGCTGCAGGAAAGCCGCCTGGATCTGAGAGAGCCTGCGGCTTTCATCGAAGCGCAGGTGGAAGTCCAGCGCACCAGTCGTATCCAGCTCGAAGGCGCCAGCGATGATGTAGTCGTAGAGGCCAATCACCGAGTGCGCGAGCTTCGCGAGGTCATAACGCGCGTCGCCGAATACGGCAGGTTGCCCGTCCATGTCCATACCGCGGGGGTCGACGACTTTGATAAGGTCACCGCGGGGATCGAACAGGATGTTGCTGAAGCATAGGTCGCCATGCGAGAAGGCGTCGATCCAGGGATATGAAAAAGCACGCTCTGCGCAGATCGTCATGATCTCGCGCAACGAGGGAAGATCCCGGCCATTAAAACGGGTTGGGACGTCCAGATCGATGTCGCGGGCACCGGCAAAGCTCGAGAGGCGGCTGCATGTCTTGTCAAAGATCAGCCGGCGGGACTGTTCGGCAGTTCGGGATGGGTTCGGATCCGCGCTCCCAGCTCTCGCACAAGCAGAAAGGAAGGCATCGCAATGGTTGAATATCTTGTCCCAAAAGAAGGACGGATTGCGCCCATGCACGAAAAGTTCGTTGAGCGGCAATAGATGAAGGTATTCGAGCACGTAGAACGCTTCTTCGTCCCCGTCGACGGCCTTATCGATAAGCTGCGGGGCATAGCGCTTAAGCACCGGCGGCATGCTGCAAAACCAGTTTGCCTCGGCACGGATCTTTTCGCGGGGTGCGCCCGCCTTGCGCACGCAGCCGTCGGCGATGCGCAGAGTGTTGAACGTCCGCTGGGTGGTGATGGCGGTGCGGCTGCGGAAATAGGTGTGGGCGTGGCCGAGATCGTGCCACCCCATCACAGGCTCGCGCGCAAGCGGACGGGCATGGTCGTACATATTGATCGCGTCCACGAAGCTCAGGCTATGCGTGTTCAAGCAACGGGCGAGCAGGCGTGCGTCTGAAAGTGAGAAGAACCCGCACCACACGACCTCGCTGCGGATGCCTTTGCGTTCGACGTGCCAGGCATAATCGTCACGCGTCGTCACGGTGCCGATCACGTCCGGGGCTTCGGGCAGCTGCTCCACCAGCGTGTCGCCGTGCAAGACGCGGAGCGGAGAGCTATCCACCCCGATCGTCTTGAGCACGCTGCCGAGCGATGCTGAAAGGCTCAGCCCCTCGGCCACTTCTACTACCTCGATGCCGGCACGGCTGAGAGTGCTGACATCCTGTCGCGACCGCTTGAACGTCTCGGGCAGCGAGAGATAGATCGCCTCGTCTCCGAACTGACGCCTGAGCACACGCACCTGGTGCTCGAAGAGGCGACGATTGCCGATCGGCAGCATGCTGGGTGGAAGCCGTCCCAACTCAGCCTGGAGCTCGGGCGTGATATAGTCGCCTGAGGTGATGATGATCACGCCTCGCGACCCAGCAGCTGCACGATCTCCTGGTAGCTGAGCGCAACGAATTCCGACGGACGGATCGCTTTATCGTCGACATAGAAGCCGTCCAGGCCGCACCACGGCTTGCCCACGAGGATCTCGTCATAGGGAACCTGATGGCGTTCGAGCCAATCGATTATGATCGGGAGGGTGTGCGCGTTGATCTTGCCGACATTCCCGGCGAACGTGCGGACGTTGCGGCTGGTGCTGATGACGATCTCGAATCCGCGCTCTTTATACTCCCTGACGCGTTCGATCATGTCGTGATTTGGGGCGGCGCCTGCATAGTCCCGCTCCATGGCATGGCAGAGAGTGCCGTCCAGATCCAGAATCAAGCGCTTCAAGTCATTTCCCGTGCGGCCACGCAACCATAAGCGCCGGTAGGCAACAAAGTTGCGCTACACGCGGCTTAGCTAAACCCCCGGTAATGTGAAAGCAAGAATCCGCGCCCCGATGGACAGCCTGGCGCGACCCTGCCGCCGCAATCGCGATCGCAGCTGGCCCTCGTTCAATGCTCCGCGATTAGCGCCGCGATCTTTAGTGCAGGAGGAAGATAGGGCTGCAGTCGACCGTCACTCTTGCGCGCTTCGATCTCGTTCAGCACCGTCTCAAGAGGCGAGGCCATGTCAATGCCGCCGAAGTCCGTGAACGCATATTGCCACCATTGAACGTCGACGAGCCGCTCGCGCAACGCCTGAGGGAAACGGTTACGAATTTTCCTGGCCGGCACGCCGCCCCAGATTTCGTAGGGTGGAACCGATTTGGTCACCACCGCGCGCGCGCCGATGATCGCGCCGTCGCCGATTGTTACGCCGCGCGCCAGCGTTACGCCTGCGCCGATCCAAACGTCGTTGCCGATGACCGGGAAAGGTTTTGCTGGCTGTCGTCGGCGCGGTTTGAAGGGGAACGGGCTTTCCGAGGCGGGTCCGATGAACCGCCGCGAGTAGGTGAACGGCGAGGTGGACAAGCGATCGATCGGATGCTGAACGCCGAGCATGCTGACATCGTTTGCGATCGAACAGTATCGGCCCACCTGAATACCGATCGGCAGTTGCGACCATGAGTAGGAGAAGGCGCGCATTGCAAAAATCGCGTCGCCGGCGTGGAAGCGGATATAAGGCTCCACCTCGACGTCCGGGTGCGTCCATACGATGCGGCTGGGAGGGAGCCCTCTCCTAAATTCCTTCGAAAAGAAGATGCCGTGCTCAGCGAGCAGCTCCATTCGCAGTTCGGTTAAGATGAAGGATATGAGGGAGCGTGCCATATAGCTGCTGATCCGATCAGAGTTCACGCTGATCCTGCTACCTTGCGTGCCGAATTGCGAACGTCCTGATGGACTGGTTCATATGGGGGCGTCGGCGGCCATCCGAATCGCACAAGGCGGGCATGCCAGCGCCTTCACGACAGAAGCGGCATCGAGGAAGTTCGAACAGCGGCATCATTCGGAACACATAGCGAACGAAGGGGCGACATGACGACCGGGGGTGGTGGTGAGCCGTCGTCCGCTCTGAGGAAGCCGAGCGACAACAACGGAAATGCGAAGGCTCTGCTATCGGATCAGCTTTGAAGGCCAACCGACGCGGACAAGAAGGCCGTCCGGTCCTGCAATCCCGACCTCGTAAAAGCCCCACTCGCGGTGGCGCAGAATACCGCCGGGGCGGATGATCAGGTCATCGACGCGTGCAGCTATGGCATCGACGTCAGGCGTGCGGATGAAGACGCCAAAAGGATTGTTCTCTGCTGGTACGCGCCAGGCGCCGCTTCCGGCTTGGGTCAGATGAACCTCGCAGCCCCAGCCTTCCATGATAACGTAATCGCCGGCCCCGCTCGCTTGAACGAAGCCCAGCCTTTCCCAGAACGGTATCGCCACCGGCAGGTCGTTGCTCGGCACGATAGCGAACGCGCCAATGGACTCCGTCTGGGGCATTGACTTATTCCGCTGACCGACACGCCGAACAAGAGCGCAAAGTCCGCTGCGGGGCAAGCGCGCCGCCCGCCGAAACGGCCGACACTGGCGCGCTAGCGTATCGGCCTATTCTGATCGACCGCTGCGCCGATGCCAACGGCATGGCCTTGTGGGTCGCCTCCGGTAGCTTTCGGCTCAGCATCCGAGATAGCTTCCCTTCGAACAAGTTAATGGGTTCGCGTCCTGTCGAGCACAATCCGAGTGTACTTATTCGATTGGCTTGGTCGCGCTGAGGCGCCACCCAAGCGGTCCCTCTCCCTTTGCCTTTCTGGCGCGCGAAGTACGGCACATCTGGAGTAGCGCCACAAGGCTTGCGAGGCCTCGCGAGGATCGGCAGTTCGAAATCTTCGCGCTCGCCCGGAGGGTCGACATCTCGCGACCGCGGCGCGGCATCAGGAGTATAGTGAGAATGGTCAGCGGCCAGTCCGCTCTTGGGAAGGGAAAGCTATGGAAGCGGATATCGAGGCGAGTGAATACTATCGCCGGCTCGCCTCGGCAAAGAGGGGCATGAACTTTGCGGCGATCAGGATCGCACCCACCACCGCACCGACGATCAAGCTCTTGCGATCGGTCAGCGCGAAGGCGACCGGATCGCTGTCGACCTCACCTCGGCGCCCCATCATCCAGACCCGGTTGAGCCAGTAGAGCAAGGGCAGCGGCAGCAGCCACAGGAGCGCAGGACTGGCATAGGTGTTCTCGTGCCCCATCGCCTCGGCGAAGAGGGCAAGCACGAGCACGGATACCATGCCGGCACCCACCCCGTTCATAGCAATGAGACCCTCGTCCGCGGGCACGTAGCCGCGTCCGCTCAGGAGCTCGTGGCCGGCGCGCGTGCTGCCGCGCAGCTCGACATAACGCTTGAGGTAGCCGAGGCTGAGGAAGAGGAAGATCGAGAAGAGCAGCAGCCAGAACGACACCGGTACGCTGATCGCCGCGGCGCCGGCGATGATTCGAGACGTGTAGAGGCAGGCGAGCGTTAGCACGTCGGCGATCATCGCCGCCTTGAGCCGGAAGCTGTAGGCCAGCGTCAGCCCGCAATAACCGGCCAGCGCCGCGAAGCCCGCGGGCCCGAGCAGCAGCGCGCCGGCGCCGAGCCCCAGCACCGTGCCGACGACCGCCGCGGCCAGCGCCGTCGGCACCGGCAGGGTTCCGCAGGCGATCGGCCGATGCCGCTTGCGGGCATGCGCCCGGTCGGCTCCGACGTCGAGCACGTCGTTGACCAGGTAGATGCTCGAGGCGATCAGCGACAGGCAGGCGAAGGCTACCAGCGCATTGGCGATCTGGCCCGGTTGGGTCAGCTGGCCCGACGTGATCAGCGGCACGAAGACGAGCGCGTTCTTAGCCCACTGATGCGGCCGCGCAGCTCTCAGAAGGACGCGCAGGCGACCGGGCCGTCCGGCCAGGCGGATCTGGCCCGGGGTGCGGGTGTCGACGCCTACCGTATAGGCGACGCGTGACGCTTGCCATAGCGGGCGATCGGCGGGCGAATCGCCGACATAATCGAAGGGCCTTCCGGCGAGGTGCGCGCGGATCGCGGCGAGCTTCGCGGAGCCCTTGAGATTGTGCCGCCGGCCGGTCGCGAGCACTGCGTCGAACGGACCGACGGCGGCGGCGACGCGCCGTGCCGTGCGCCAATGGGCGGCGGTAGCAAGTATCACTGGACGCCCGGCCGCGCGTGCCTTGGCGATCAGCGCAAGCACCTCGTCCCGGTAGGCGAAGGCCGATGCGTCGGGCGGAAGACGGCGGGCGAGCCAGGTCTTGGTCGCGGCGGGGCCGCGCAGCAGGCAGTAGATGAGCGTGAGAAGCGAGGCGAACTCGTGGCGCACAGCCTGGACCAGCGTCTCGACCGCCACGTCGCCGCGGATCAGAGTGTTGTCGAGATCGATGACCAGCGGCACGTCGCGCGCCGCGAACGCGTCCGTGGCCACAGGCTCAAGGCGCAACGAAGTGTCCACCGAGTTCACGCCACGCTCCGCGCGACGCAGACGCAGCCTGCCACAATCAGCAGGGTTCCGAGCAGCCGCGCCGTGTTCAGGCTCTCGCCCAGCAGCAACACGCCGAACATCATGGTCAAGACGAAGCCGATGCCGACGAAGGGATAGGCCGCGCTCAGGGGCACGCGCGACAACACGTAGAGCCAGACGAACGCGCCGAGCCCGTAGAGCGCGAAGCCCGCGATCACCAGCGGCGAGAACAGATAGGCGCGACCCGCGTCGAACGCGCCGGCCGCGCGCACACCCTGCACGCCCATCTTCAGCAGCAGCTGCGCGATCGCCGACATCGACACGCTCAGCAGGATCAGCAGCAGGGAATCGATACGCATCGCTTGCTCCGTTGTCGCGGATGTCCTTAGCGCGATAGCGTTAAGCATTTTTCGACGCGCGAAAGCTATGCCCCCGACGGAAATCGGCAGGGTGCGCCGGGGAGTTTAGGTATGAATGTTATCGTCGGCACCGCCGAAGACACGCGCGCGCCCGGTGTGGCGGCGCAGGCGCGCTGGGTCGCGCTCGCGGCGCTCGTCCTCCACCTGCTGATCCTCCCCTATGACATAGCGACCGGCTTTCGCGCCTTCACCTGGGGTGACCGCGGCATGGAACGGCTGCGCGTGGTCGACGGCTTCGCGAACCTGCACGGGTCGGCGGTCGAGTGGATGACGAACGCGCCGGTCGTCCCCGGCGAATATGTCTTCGTGCTGCTTCCCTGGCAGCTCGGTGGGCATGTCGGGGTGATCCTGTTCCAGATCGCGCTGGCGGTGGCATCGGCCTGGCTAGTGGCGCGCGTGGCCGGGCAGATCGTGCCATGGTGGCGGGCGGCGCTGGGCTGCGGATTGGTGTACGCTTTGCTTCCGCAGAATATTGCCTTTCCCCACCAGCTGGTGACCGAGGCGATCGCGACGCCGTTCTGCGTCGCTTGGCTCGCCTTGGTGCTGAGCGCGGTCCGCAACGGGCGGATTGCGCTGTTCGCTGCCGCTGGCCTGTGCATCGGCATCGCGATCCTGATCCGGCCGGTGATCCTGACCATGCTGCCGCTCGCCTTCATTCTCGCCTTGCTCGTGCCTGCCGCGCGCGCGCAACTGCGCCGGCCAGGCCTCTACGCGATGGCCGCGATCGGCATGGCGCCGATGCTGCTCTGGGCGGCGATCTTCACGGCGCAAACCGGTCGATTCGGCTACAACAAGGGCAGCGCCAATCTCGGCTGGAACCTTCGCAGCAAGGCGCAGATCACTGAGCGGGCGAACGGAATTGTGCCGCCCGCCGCCCTGCTGTCCGGGGACGGCGGTATCTCGGTCAGCCGCTTCCTCGAGGAGGTTGGCGCGCACAAATCGGCTTTTGCCAAGGCCTTCGTGCTCGACACGGTGACGGTGTTCGCGCGCGGCAACTCGACCAAGATCAGCGTCGATTATCTCGGGATCGATCGGGACCCGGCGGGCTGGCGCCAGAAGCTGATCTACGCGAAGGACGCGAAGCAAAGTCGGTCGACCGCTGCGATCAACCCGGTTTACCTGATCGAGGGGATCGCATCGCTACTCACCGCAGTGTTTTTCGCCTTCTGCTTCTGGCAGGCGGTGCAGATCGGTTGGGCGCTGGCCCGCGGGCACGCCGCGCCTTCGCCCGAGTTCGCGTTCCTCACCATCATCGCCTCGGCCTGGCTGATCAACGTCTTCGTCAGCGCCCAGATCGTGAACGAGGCGCAGGGTCGGCTGCGTAACCCGGCAGAGGCCGCCTTCATCCTGTTTGCGGCTATGGCGCTCGCCTGGCGCAAGCGTCCGGCCGACCTCAGGCGGCCGTGGCGATGCCCTGAGTGACCGGAACCGGGCGCTAGCGGCCTGTCCGCCCTCTGACGTCCGTCTTGTCGATCAAGAACGGCGAGGATTGGGGTGGAGCCGATCAGTACGCCGGAGGGGTCGACGAGGATGACTCCCGCGGTGAGATCGGCGATGCGCTGTTCCAGACGGCGCAGCGTCGAGCACGGTGGCCCGTTCGTCCGATTGTCTTCCATGCCGGACGGACGGGCGAGGTGCCGAGCTTACTCGAAGCGCCAGCGAAAGTACCAAGTCGCCTGTGACATGAGCACCAGCGACGGCAGCGTTCAAACTTCTATTCCGTGAACGTTCGCTCGCAATCGACGTTGAGGCACCCGAACTAGTGCAGGGCGCACGGCATCCTCGCCGTGTAACCGCACACCGGGAGCGCAACACCGTGGCACGGTACGCTGAGCCTCCGGCGAGCGGCGGCATCGAGTTCCAGTTGCGTCGGCTTCGCTGTTTCGCAGTCGTCCGGTCGATAGGCCGCGCCGGCCACGGAGCACCAGATTTCACAAGGAGAGAGACATGTACAAGCAGATCATCCTCGTCGCCGCGGCGACGACCATCGCGACGGGTGCGTTCGCGCAGGCGGACACGGGATCGCACAACCCGGCGGTGAAGAGTCCGGCGCCGCACACCACGGTGATGGCGGCCAAGGGTCGCAACTCGTTCACGGAGTCGCAGGCGCAGGGCCGCATCACCAAGGCCGGCTACACCGGCGTGAGCAAGCTCGTGAAAGACCCGAACGGCGTCTGGCAGGGCACGGCCACGAAGGGCGGCGCCCAGGTGAACGTCGCGCTCGACTACAAGGGCAACGTCACCACCCATTGATCCCCATTTTCGGAGAACGACAATGTCCAAGACCATCACACGCCTGTTCGACGATTACTCCGACGGCGCCGCCGCCGTACGCGAGCTGGAGACGCTGGGCGTCCCCCACGACGACATCAGCATCGTCGCCAACAATGCGCGCGGCGATCATGAAGGCTTGAAGGACCATGGCGACGTGGGCCGCGGCGCATCGACTGGCGCGCTGCTCGGCGGCGCTGGCGGCTTGCTCGCCGGTCTCGGCCTGCTGGCGATACCGGGTCTCGGCCCCATCGTGGCTGCTGGATGGCTCGCTGCCACCGTCGCTGGCGCCGGCATCGGAGCCGCCGGCGGTGCCGCCACCGGCGGAATCGTCGAAGCTCTCAAGAATGCCGGCCACACCGAGGAGGAGGCTAACGTCTACTCCGAGGGTGTTCGCCGCGGCGGCACGCTCGTCAGCGCGAAGGTGTCTGACAGCCAGGCCGCACAGGCCGAGGCGATCCTGGACCGCAACAAGTCCGTCGATGCCGCGACCCGCGGCGGGGCGTACCGCAAGTCCGGTTGGACCGGCTTTGACGCCAATGCGCCCGAATACACGAGGGACGAGATCGATCGCGAGCGCGCGAGCTACACGACGTCCGCAACCACCGGGCGCTACTGAAACTGACCGTGCGGGAGCCGGCACCGGCCCTCGCACGGCCATTCGGAGCTTCAACACCACACGAAGGACATCATCATGGGTGAATTCACGGACAAGCTGAATGCCGCGGGCAACAAGGTCGCGGGCAATGTCAAGGAAGCCGCCGGCAAGGTGACCGACAACGCGCGCCTCGAAGGCGAGGGCAAGGCGCAGCAAGCCAAGGGCACCGCGCAGGACGTCAAGGGCAGCGTGAAGGGCGCGCTCGGCGACGACATCTAGGCGACTGCCCAGATAGGAGTGAAACAGCCATCCCGAGCGATCGGGGTGGCTTTTCATGGCACTTCGTACCCACGACCTCGAGGATGCTCCGACCATGCGCGCGGCTACCAGCCTGATCGCCGGCAGCGCCATCGCACTGGCGCTGGTGTTCGCGCTAGGCGGACGGGCGAAGATCAAGCAGAGCGATCCGATCCAGACCGGCAAGGCGCGAGTGGAGGCCAAGCGGCAGCAAGCCGCCTGCGGATCGTCCGCTGCCTACGATCGGCTGAAGGGCCTGCTCTTCGATCAGGCGATCGACCAGCATGATGGCGATCGTGCCGGCCTCGATATGTTGGCCGACTATTCGCTCGCGCGAATGGAGGAGCCGGTCGTCAAAGGCTGGGACCCTGCGCTCGACATCACGCGCTGCAAGGGTCGCTTCATCCTGCAGATCCCCCCCGGCGCGGAACGCGCATTCGGGGGAGAGCATCGTCTACAAGCGAACATCGACTACACGGCGCAAGCGTCCGCGGACGGCAACGGATTTGTCTATCAGCTAGGCGAAGGCGCGGAGCCGATGGTCGCCCGGCTTGCCGCATTCAACCTGACGAGCCGGGCGTATCGGCCTCCGCCGGCGATCGACCAGGGGCAGGCTGGACCGGAGGTGTCGGAACCTACCGAGATCGCCGGGGCCGAAGCGCCCCCCTCGGTGCCAGAAGACGTTCTGATCCGACCGACACCCGCCGCCCGAGAGAGGTCCGTACCACCGCCCCGGCCACAAACATACGCGCCCGAGCGCACTGCGGAACGGGCCGCACCCGAGCCGAGGACGCCATTGCCGGTGTCCTCCACCGACGATACCGGCGAGGCCGCCGTCCGCGCGTTCTATGATGCGCTCGGCGCAGGCGACGGCGCGACAGCGTCGGCTCAGATCATCCCGGAGAAGCGAGCGAGCCGCGCATTCTCGCCCGAAGGCCTGTCGCGGTTCTACGGAGCGCTGCCAGAGCCGATCCGGATCACCGACATCGTGCCGCTCGCGCGTGGCGCATACCGCGTCAGCTACCGCTATTCGGCGGGGCGATCGCGCTGCGACGGGAGAGCCATCGTAAGCCTCACGAACCGGGGCGACCGCGATTTCATTCGCTCGATCAAAGCGCTGAACGGCTGTTAGGCCGATTGTGATCATATAGACGACGGATGCGGAACAAGCCCCTCGCGGGCTTGATCTATGCGGCGTTGCAACATAACCTCGGAACGACGTGGCATCTGCCGCCCCTTGGTGGTTGTAGACCGAATACATGAAGTCGCGGCGTCTGCGGAGCACGATTGGAAGGCGCGCAACGGCGCTGGGTGTCCGCGACCGCTGCGGTCGAGGTGACTTTCCGCGATCGCATCTGATCCGCGCGAAGTTGCGCAGCCGATGGGTCGCCGTCCTCTTCGCCACGCTGCTCGCATTCTCTTGGCAGAGCTTCGTCACACAGACGCACGTGCATCCCGATTTCCGCGGCTATCCGGCAGCCGAGGCTGGCAAGATCGCCGTCACCGCGCAGCGAAACGTCGTACGGTCCACACCCGATTCACCGGCCGACTGTGCGGTCTGCTGGGAAATCGCGCACGCAGGCCACTATTTCCTTCCTGAGCCAGTCGCGTTTCATAAGCCCGAACCTGTTGCCGCGTGGATTGTCGTCACCTGTTCGCTAGCTCTGGCACTTCGCCGGCGTTCGCACGCATGGCATAGCCGCGCACCGCCGCAACCCATCCAAGCCTGAAGAACGCAACTGCGAAGCGGACGCTGACCAGCGCTCTTCGCGCCGCGTCGGATCCCGCGGGTCCGTCGCCCCAGGGTCTTGGAGTTCACCTAGATGCGATACCTGTTCCTGCTGGGCGTGACTGCGCCCGCGCTGATCCCTGCCGCCGCCCACGCGCAGAACCCGCCATCCGGCCCGGGCGCTTCGCAGACCAGCCCCACCAACGACATCGTCGTCACTGCGCGAAGGCTGGATGATGCGCGCGACGCGATCCTGCCGGCGCTCGGCGCGAGCGACTACAAGGTAGACCGCACGCTGCTCGAAAAGCAGCCGGGCGGCCTGGATCGCAGTCTCGTGCAGGTGCTGGTGCAGGCGCCCGGCGTCACGCTGGACAGCTATGGCGCGATCCACGTGCGCAACGAGCACGGCAATCTGCAGTACCGGCTGAACGGTGTGATCGTGCCCGAAAGCATCTCCGGCTTCGGCTCGACCTTCGATCCCCGCATCGCCGATTCGATCGATCTGCTCACCGGTACGTTGCCGGCGCAATATGGCTACCGCACCTCCGGTGTGGTCAATCTGAAAACGCGCGCCGGCGCATTCGACAATGGCGGTGATCTCGGCTTCTATGGCGGCAGCCGCGGCACGCTGGAGCCAAGCGCCAGCGTGCGCGGCTCCATCGGTGGCCTCAACTATTTCGCATCGGGAAGCTATCTCGAGAACGATCTGGGCGTCGAGAACCCGGTCGCTTCACGCCACGCGATCCACGACCACACGCGCCAATACCGCGCCTTCGGCTATCTGTCCGACATCGTGTCCGACACGAGCCGCATCACCGCCTTCGGCGGCACCTCGATCGGTGCATTTCAGATTCCGGCCAATCCGGGCCAATCCGATCAATTCATCCTCAACGGCCAATCGAGCTTCGAGCCTGCGAAGCTCGACCAGAACCAGCGCGAGATCACGCATTATGGCTTGGTCGCCTATCAATATGCCGGCGGCGCCCTTAATGTCCAGATTGCGCCCTTTGTCCGCTACTCGCAGACACGCTTCACGCCCGACCCCCGCGGCGGAGACCTTATCCTGGCCGGCGTCGCCGACACTTCGCGACTGTCGAGCCTGACGACGGGCGTGCAAGCGGACGGCAGCTACACGCTGTCCGACGGTCATGCGCTGCGATTTGGCCTCTTTTTCCAGAATGAAAGGACGCGCTCACATGTGACGTCCCGCGTGTTCACGATCGCCGCCGACGCCAGCGGCAATGTCGTTCAAACCGCGACCATTCCGCTCTCAATCACCGATGCAGCACGGAAGAACGGCCAGCTCTATGGCATCTATCTTCAGGACGAATGGTCGCTGACCCGGACGCTCACCTTCAATTACGGTGCGCGTTTCGATACCGTGCGGGCCTATACACGAGAGCATCAGGTGAGCCCGCGCGCCAGTCTGGTCTGGAAGCCTGCCGGGGGAACGTCCTTCCATGTCGGATACGCCCGCAACTTCACGCCGCCGCCGCAGGAGCTGATCGCCGCGCCGACCCTCGCACTCTTCACCGGAACGACCAAGGAGACCGAGCTCAAGACAGCCGACCCGGTGCGTGCCGAACGCGAGCATTATTTGGACGGCGGCGTACAGCAGGGGATCGCGCGCGGCTTCAAGATCGGCATCGACTCTTACTACAAGATCAAGCGCAACATGCTCGACGAAGGCCAGTTCGGCCCCTCGCTCGTGCTCTCGCCTTTCAACTACGCCAAGGGCTACGCCTGGGGCGTCGAACTCAGCGCGAACTATACCCGAGGCCCCTTCGACCTCTATGCCAATGTTGCGCGCGGTCAGGAGAAGGGCCGCAACATCATCTCGAGCCAATATTTCTTCGCTCCCGATGAGCTGGCATACATCGCCGGCCACTATATCTTCACCGACCACTCGCAGCGCTGGACGGCTTCAGGCGGCGCCAGCATAACCATCCACGATCGGATCGGCACGCTCGTCCCGACGTTCGACTTCCTCTATGGCGATGGCCTTCGCGCCGATGATCCAGCCGGCATCGAGCCCAATGGCGGCAAGCTGCCGTCCTACCTGACCGCGGATTTTGGCATCGCGCAGAACATTGACGGACCTGGCGTCTTGAAAGGTCTGTCGATCCGTTTCGATGCCACGAACATCTTCGACAAGGTCTATCTTCTTCGCGACGGCTCGGGCGTCGGCGTGGGGGCGCCGCAATATGGCGCGCGACGAGGATTTTTCGCAGGGCTCCGGAAGACCTTCTAGCTTCACTCGCCGCTGCGGATCACCGCAGTAGCGAACGAACAGCAAGTTTTTCGTTGAGTTTGATCAGGGTTCCGTCGGTCAGCGTCAACTCGCGTTGCTCGCCAGGGCCGGTGGATACCACGTAGCGCGCGTCGCTGGCCGGCTGGAGCACCGGGATTTAGCACGGCCGCGGCGATCGGGGCCGCCACCGCCGCAGAGCGTCGACGAGGACGTCGTCGGTGACGATGCGGTCGTAGGCCGCCGCATGCTCGGGCGAACTCTCGAGCCAGCGGACTAAGTCCCGCCATTCGGCTTCGGACGCATCCCGAAGCCGCAGGTGCCATAGAATCGCATGATCTACGATGTCCTGCCGGTCGTTCACCGGGACACCTCCTTTGGGTGGTGACGTTGCCGCACGTCTCGACCCGCGGAATTTTCGCGCCCAGCGTCGTGGATGCGGCGATAGGCACGCTGCAACAGCTTCTCCACCTGGCTCAGCGACAGGTCCATGCTTTGCGCGATCGCCTTCTGCGCCAGTCCTTCGAGCCTGAACATCCGGAACGCCTGCCCGACCTGGTCCGGCAGCGCCGCCAAGGCGGCCTCGACGTGCTGGAGGCGCTCGCGGGCGAGCAACACCGCCTCCGCGTCGGGGCGCTCCTGCGCGGTGGGCTGCGCCTCCAGCCACTGGGCCTCGCGAGCGGAACGGCTCAGCGCCGTGCGCCGCCGATCGAGCGCGACATTGTGCGCCATCCGGAACAGATAGCCGGCCGGACTCGCGATCGGCTCCGGGGACATGCCGACGAGCTTCAGCCACACGTCCTGCATTGCGTCGTTCGCATCGTCGACGCTGCCCAGCCGAGCGACCAACATCCGCAGCAGCATCGGGCGCTCCTGAAGGAACAGCTCGCGAAGGCTGGGTTCGGTCTGGCGCGGCGCATCCATGCCGCCGGTCTACTGCGCCGACACTCGCTCGTCAGCTTCGACGATCGCTCGCGATGCCGTAAAAAGGTTGGCGGTTATCGGTGTTCGGCTCCGTCTGCGGTGATGAGCACCAAGAACCCGGCGGCCGCCGATCATTCCTCCCAGCTCGCAACGGCGTCGCCGCCGATCTGGCGACGGACGGCGAAAGGCCGGTCCCGTCGCAGCACGGCCGCCGGCGACGGCTCAAACTCGAGCACGCCTCCGGTGGCCCCGCTGATCGCCATCATAGGCTGCGACGGTGCCGGCAAGTCGACGCTCGCCGCCGACGTGCGCGACGCTTTTGCCGCCAGCCGGCCGATAGAAGCTTGCTATCTCGGCCTCGGCTCGGGCGAGATCGGCAACCGCATAAAGCGCCTGCCGCTGATCGGCCCTGCCGTCGAGCGGGCGCTTTCGCGGAAAGCGGGGCAGACCCGCAGCAAGCAGCATCGCATCCCCGGTCCCGTGACCGCGCTGGTGGTGTTCGGTTTCTCCCTTCTCCGTCGCCGGCGCTTCGCGCAGGTGCTAGCGCTGCGCCGCAGCGGCGTCGCCGTCGTGACCGACCGCTATCCGCAGATCGAGGTGCCCGGCTTCTATGACGGACCCGGCCTGTCTGCAGCCCGGGCCGGCGGCCCCTTCGTCGCCTGGCTCGCCGAGCGCGAGCGCCGCATGTACGTTGCGATGGCGGATCATCGGCCGAGCCTCGTGCTGCGCCTGAACGTCGATGCCGCGACCGCTTATGCGCGCAAGCCCGACCACAAGCTCGAGTTGCTGCGCGAGAAGGTGCGGGTGACGCCGCTGCTGACGTTCAACGGGGCGCCGATCATCGAGATCGATTCGCGAGCACCGTATCCGGAGGTACTGCAAAGCGCATTGCAAGCGGCGGCGCCGATCCTAAATCCCGGAACACAAACTTCCGCGCTCGCGGGCTGAGGGCGGCTATCGAAGCAAGTGGCGCATCGCCGTACCGGATTCGCGTAATGTCCGTGATGAACAATGATACCGCGATGGCGCCGCTGATCGCGATCGTCGGCTCCGACGGTTCGGGCAAGTCGACGGTGGGAGACGCCCTCCTCGCCTGGCTGCGGGAGAGCCGCGATGCCCGACTGTGCCATCTCGGCAAGCAGACCGGCAACATCGGCCGCAGGATCGCCCGCTGGCCGATCCTGGGTCGTCGGCTGGACAAGGCGATCGCGACCAAGGCCGGAACGGCCCAGCGCGAGGGCGGCCCGGGCACCTTGACCGCCCTCACGATCTACCTGTTCTCGATGCGACGGGTGCGGCGCTTTCGCCGGATGCTGGAGCTTCGCCGCGAGGGCCGGACCATCCTCGCCGATCGCTTCCCGCAACTCGGCGTGCCGGGACCGATGGACGGGCTCGGCCTGGCGGCGAGCCAGAACGGGCGCGGGCTGACACGCCTGCTCGCCCGTCGCGAGCGAAGCCATTATGAGTGGATGGCGAGCTTCCCGCCGGACCTCGTCATCCGCCTCAACGTCGACTTCGCGACGGCGATGGCGCGCAAGCCGGACCACCGTGCATCTTCGTTGCGCAGGAAGGTGGAGGATGTGCCGCGGCTGTCGTTCAACGGCGCGCCGATCGTCGACATTGATGCGACGCAGCCGCTGGCGACCGTCATCGCGCAGGCCAAGCAGGCGGTGTCCGCCACCTTGGCCAGGCGCGACGCCGGCAAGGTCGGCTAAGTCGTGAGGCGTTGGTTTGCCGACGGCGTGTTCCGCGCCGTGATCCGGAACGCGAGCTATCTGGGGTCAACCAAGATCCTCGGCGCCGGGCTCGGCCTGGTCGCGCTGGGCTGCGCGGGTCGCGGCCTGACCCCGGCGCTGTTTGGCATCCTGATGGTCGTCCACGCCTATGCGTCGGGCGCCGGCGCGCTCGTCAAGTTTCAAACCTGGCAGTTCATCATCCGCTATGCCGCGCCGGCATTGCAGCGCGGTGACGAAGACTTTGCGCTCGACACGATCCGCTTCGCCTTCGGGCTAGACATCGCCAGCGGCCTGATCGGCATGGTCGCGGCAGTCGCCGTCCTGCCCCTGCTCGCGGATCGCTTCGGCCTGCATGGGTCGACGCTGGCGCTGGCGATGTTCTACTGCACGCTCGTCCCGACCATGTCGGCCGCCACGGCAACCGGCGTGCTGCGGGTGCTGGACCGCTTCGATCTGATCGGCGGCCAGCAGATCGCGACGCCAGCGCTGCGCGCGGCCGGCGCGGTCGCCGCTTATGGTTTCCACCTCGGCTTCCCGGCCTTCGTCGCCACCTGGTACGTCGCGGACCTCGCCGGCGACCTGATCCTGTGGGCCCTTGCCGCGCGCGAACTCCACCGCCGCGACATGCTCGGGGCGTTTCGCCCCGGCCTGTTCACCGCCGCCCGTCGCCTGCCGCGCGCATGGGGCTTCGTGTGGACGACCAACGTCGCGCACTCGCTCTATGCGGCGTGGGGTCCGGTCAGCAATCTCGTCGTCGCCGGCATCCTCGGCCCCGTCGCCGCCGGCCTCTACAAGATCGCGAGCACGCTGCTCGATTCGACCAGCAAGCCCGCCGAACTGCTGAGCCGCGGCTTCTATCCGGAGATCATGCGGCTCGATCCTGCCAGCAAGGCGCCGTGGCGACTTGGCCTGCGCGTCGGCGCCGTGGCGGGCGCGATCGCCATCCTCCTCGTCGCCTTGGTCACGATCGGCGGCAAGCCGGTCATCCAGTTGGCCTTCGGCAGGAAGTATCTGCCGGCATTCGATCTGCTGCGCCTGATGACCTGGTCGCTGGTGATCTCGATGGCCAGCTTCCCGCTCGAGTCTCTCCTCTACATGGTGGATCGGCAACGCGTCGCGCTCGTCGCGCAGGCGGCCGCGACGATCGCCTATCTGGGCCTGCTCGTGATATTGACGAGCCTCCTCGGGCTCACCGGCGCGGGTATCGCCTACCTGCTCGGTACGTCGGCGATGGCCCTGTTCATGCTCGTGCCGACCATGGAGGGCTATCGCCGGCGGGCGAACCATACCGCGCACATCCATGCGGTTGGAGCCCCGTCATGAGCCTGGGCGCCGCGGCGCTGGACGAGCCGCGCTTCACGGACCGGCAGTGCGACGATCTCTTCGCGGCCGTCCTGATCGACGACGAGGTCGATGCGCAGACGGAGCTGCCCGCGACCATCCGGCTCGATTTCGGCGAACGGCAGCTCACGGATTGCTTCCGCATCTGCCGGCAGCTCTGGACGACCGGGGTCGACCGGCAGGAGTTGCTGACGCTGGCGCAACGGCTCTGGCGCGACCGCGATCTTTCTCCGGACGACCGCCTCCGCTTCAAATATGCCCGGGCCAAGTTCAAGCATCTCCGCTTCGCCTACGCGCTCTACGGTTCGAGCCATGGATACCCCGTGGTGCTCGACTGGATGACCACGGCGATGGGCCACCTCCAGGATGCCTTCAAGAACGGCCGCAAGCGTGCCGTCGGGGGCGAGACGGCGTTGTTCCGGCTGTTTCTGGCGGCCGGCCCCCGCCACCTCCTGGAACGAGAGGTGAATAGCTTCACGCCGAGCAGCAGCGCCGGCTTTCGCAGCTATGTCCTCGGCCAGATGGCGGCGATCAAGGGCATCCTGTCACGGGAGGCGCTGACCGGCGCCAAATTCCACGCGACGCGCAAGATCATCAGTCGCCAGGTCTCCTTTTACGACAGCCTTCGAACCATCGAACCCGGCCGCGAGGCATATCTCATGTCGCGTTCGCTGAGCGCCATCAACGGGCTTATGGGTCGGATGCACGACGATCTAGTCGAGCAACGGCTGGCGGGAAGCTTCGACTATCACCGCGAACCGTTGACGCTTCCCGCCGCTATCCGGTCGCGGCTCGAGAGCTTGGTCACGCTGTATCCCGTGTGACGTTGTCGCATTCCTTGACGGCAATCTCGCCCGCTCATGCATGGCTGACGCACGTCGCGTGGCTGAGCGCCGCGGTCACGGCCTTCTTGGTGCTTGCGGTCGCAAGAGGATGGACCGCGCGCCTCGACGAGCGGATCCTGCGCATCTCACACCACGCCGCACCCGGATCGGGCAGGAAGCCAGGGCGCCTCACGACGGCCATACAGGATCTTACCGCGCTTGGCGGAGACACGTTGCGGCTGCTGTTCCTGGCGGGCTGCCTCGCCGGCCTGCTGGCTGCCGGGCGAGCGGCTTCGGCGGGGGCGTTGGTCGGGATATTCGTCTCGGCACGGCTTGTGCTGTACCTGTTGAAAGCGGCGGTCAGACGGCCCCGCCCAGCGATCGACGAGCATGGCGTCGTCACCTTCACGTCGAGCTTCCCGAGCGGGCACACGTTCATGGCCGTCGTCCTGTTCCTGTCAGCAGCGTTGATCCTGACCGACGGTGCACCTGCCGCGGTCACGCGGGTGGCGATCGCCTTCGCGCTCGCGACCAGCCTGTCGATCGGCGCGACCCGCATGTCTCTAGGCGTCCATTGGCCCTCGGATATACTGGTGGGATGGCTGGCGGGTCTCGCCTGGACATGCGGATGCATGCTCTTGCCATAAGCCACTTACTGACTTGGCCGCAGGTGCCGCGTGCATCCTCCCGCCCGAGAGCTCGCCATACCGCGTGACCTACGCTGCCTTGCTTCCGAACGAGCGGGGGCTTCCGGGATGTCGGGCAGCGCCCCGGCGGGAAGCCCCGGGCTTACGCCCTTGTCCCCCGTGGCGTGAACGGGGAGCCCGAGCTGCTGTCGTATCGACTCGAACTGCAGGTGGCCCTCCACAACAGCCCGTCGCGCGGCCGAGATAGCGGTGATCGAATCGATCACTCTCTCGAGCGCATCCTGACCGACAGTAACGGCCAAGCGGGCTTCGAGGCGGGCGATCGGAAGTGCGGCAAGCAGCGCCGCGCCCTTGTGGAGGGCATGATCGAGCGAAGTTTCGAACTCCGCGAGTTGCACGGCGATCGTGCGTCCGATTTCGTTTCGTGTTTTCGGCATAGTCTCCCTTTCTGCGCGACCCATGTTCGGCAGCTTTTCATGCGATGATGACGATTGGTGCTGGCCGCATCGGATGGAGAACGAAGAGCAGCAGATCGGTCGCATTTGCCAGACCGTCCATGAGCACTGCGGCCGCAATCGCTCCTGGCGTCGGCGCGGCACCGCAAGACCTTCGAGACGTTGAGTACGACAGCTAAGGAGATCACCATGCCGACCGATATTGAATCAGAGGACAGCAAGAGCGATCGAGGCAGCTCCAACCGGGGACAGCTTCCGTCGATCGGCAAAGATGGCGAGGCTCTCGGTAGCGGGTCCGGCGCTGGGGGCGGCGGTACACCCGAGGATTACGACGACGACTCAGCCGGCGGAGGTGGCAAGGATATGCTCCCGCCGGCAAAGCCTCACCCGGTTGAAGGCGGCGATGCGCCTGTCGGGGGCTCGGCTTAGGTGTCTTGAGGGGTCGCCACCTCCGTAACGGCATCGTCGTAGAGGGCGGCCTGGGCGTGAAAACGGTCGGAAAACTCGACCCGGTCGATGCGCATACACGGTCATGACTGCATCCAATACCAAGGGCAAGACGACGCTTCTGCTCGCCAAGCTGGGGGACCGGGGCAGGCTTAGCTGGATGAACCAGTGGTGCAGGCGGATGCCGCCTTCCGCCTGGGCGATCCATAGGTCCAGCGCGACATCAGGATCAGGCACCTGATCTGCGCCTGCACGGGCATGCCTCGCCAGGCCATGGAATGGATCAGCTATCGTGGCATGGAGGTGGGCGCCGCCTACGACAAGGCAATGCAGACAAAGACCAGAACTCGGCCACATCGACGTGCATCGTGAGTTGGCGGCCACTCCGCGCTTGTCATGCGGGATGCTTAGCACGAGTACGTCTATACGGCCGCGAACTGAAGGTGATACGTCACCCAACTTTCGCTGTCGGCTTTGCCGATCGGGATCGTAGCGAGCAAACGCCGAGAACGATCAGCGCGCAAACCCTCGCTGTCCAAACCGGTTCAGGAAAAACGCGAAGATGTCAGCCCGCTCGGCCACGACCTGGTCGCGCGTGGAGTTCAGGCCGTGGCCGGCCTTGTCGTCGGACCGGATCAGCGCGAGGTGCCGATCTCCCCAACGCGCCCGCATCATGGCGACGAGCTTGGCTGACATCCACGGGTCCACCCGGCTGTCGTTCAGTCCGATCGTGAACAGGAAATCGGGACCACCTTTCGCCTGCGCCAGAAAAACGGTGGAGTCCTGCGCGGCCAGGGCCCTGAAGCCGGCCTCGGTACCCGGATCGCCCATCTCCTCGAACTGGTTGGCACCGTTGTTGGCGGCCGCTAGGCGTGTCGGATTGACGACGCCGACCCGAGTAACCGCAGCCGCGAACAGGTCTGGCGCCTTCATGGCCGCCATGGGGATCAGCAGGCCGCCGGCGCTCGCGCCGAATACGCCCAGCGTCGCCGGTGTGGCGTAGCCGAGTTCCACCAGCCGCCGCCCGCATGCGATCAGGTCGGCCTGTGCATTCGGCTTGTTCTTCTCGCGGCCGCCTTCGTGCCAGGCGCTGCCGAGTTCGCCGCCGCCGCGCGTATGGCACTGCGCATAGACCCCTCCGCGCGCCGTCCAGACGGTGAAGGTCGGGCTGTACTGCGGCTCCCGCGATACGCCGTAGCTGCCATAACCTTCGACGATGGTCGGTCGGGGGCCGGTTCGCTCGCCGCTATAGACGATAGTGAGCGGCACCTTCGTTCCGTCCGCGCTCGTCGCCCAATCCTCAGCTACCTTGAAAGTGCGAGCCGCCGCCAGCGTCGTTGCATCGAGGCCGAGCGAAGTCAGGCGACCGCGATCGAGGCGGAAGTTGCTGGTCGATTGCTGAAACCCGTCGAAGGCGAATGTTGCCGTGCGCCGGTCGACGCTGGTGTTGAACAGAAAGGCGGAGCCGACGAACGGCAGCTTGACCTCCCGCGGAGTTCCACCCGGTGGCACATACCAGAGCCGTGAGGCGGCATAGGGAGTGCTGACGAAAGCATAGGCGCCACCTTCCGTGAACAGGCTCGCGCTGATGACGCCCCGCCCGCTCAGCACGGGCCTGCTGTCGGCGAGGGCCGCGCCGGGCCGCAACGCCAGGCTACGCACCTCGCCATCGGGGTCACGCGCGGTTGTGACGTAGTACAACGTATCGCCGACCAGCGCCGGGCTCTCCCGCATGACTTGATCGGAGAGGGTCGCCACCTCGCGCCAGTCGGGCCTACCCGCGCGCATCGCGGCGACCGTGCCGACCGCGACGCGCACCGACGCCTGCGCGCCGCCGGTGACCGCCACGACATAGCGCGAGCCCGGCGCGGTCAGCGCGAAGGGAACTTCGCGTTCGGCAACCTTGAAGCCCGTGGGCACGTCGGTGCCGAGCAGCGGCCTATCCATGCCGGGCGCCGTCCCCAGCCGGTGTAATACCATTGTCTCGCGCTGAAGCTGGTCCTGGCCGGGCTTTGCCTCGCGCAGGCGCACATAGAGCATTGTCCGCTCGTCCAGCCACTGAGCCGCGGCCTCGCCCCATACCCGCGGCAGCTGCTCGCCGACCTGGCGGCCGGTCGCGACGTCGAGGAAGTGGACGGTGCCGACCTCCGCGCCGCCCTCGGTGACGTTGACCGCAACCAGGCCGCCGCCGGGCGACACCGAATAGCCGCCGATCGCGCGCGGCCCCTTACCTTCACCCTCCAGGGCCGGATCGAGCAGCAGCCGGTCGCTCCCGCCTTCGCGCACCCAGAGCGCGGGCACCTGGCGGTCGACCGAAAGCTTGAGGTAGAAGGTGCGCGGACCAGCGAGGGTGGCAGACAGGAAACGGTCGCTTGCCTTGCTCGCTTCGGTCAGTTCCGCGAGCAACGCGGCGTGGCCGGGCAACTGCGAGAGTTCCGCCGTTGTGTGCAGGCTCGACGCATTGACCCACGCTCTCAGTTCGTCGCGGCGCTCGGGTCGCTCCATCCAGCGGTAGGGGTCGTCGACTGGCACGCCGAACACCGTCTCGTTGAACGGCTCGGCTCCAGGCAACTTCTCAAAGTTGGTGAGGCCCCCCGTACCTTGTGCCAACGCCGCAGCCGGCAAGAACAGCGCAGCCATTGTCCACAGCTTCATGTTGCCCCCAACGACTGCAAGATCAAAATTCGGTCATGACTACGATAATGCATGCCGAGCTTTGCGCCAGCAAGTAGGCGAGCTTCTTCGCGGGCCGCCCTCGACACGAGGAGGTCAGCAGCAGTGGGCTGCCTTCTGCCCGGCAGCCTCGCGGCCGGAGGTACCCACCTCCACGCATTTGCAGCGGCTTTCCGGGTTGCCAGTTCCGACCGTAGGCTCAGACTTGGCTCGCGGCGCAGCTTTCAGTTCGCGGGGGCGCGTGAGCCCCCGGCAGCCGCTGCCGAACACCGACCGTCTTGCGTCGGCTTGTCAGCCATATAGCCGTCTGCCCGTGACGAGGCGAGAGCGCAAGGGTGCCATGGCGCTGCGGCCGCAGCGCCTCTGATCACGGGCTCAGTCGGTGTAGAGGTTGCGCAACCTCGCCAGGGCGGTGGGTGAAAGACCAAGCTGGTTACGCAAATACCCATCCACGCCGCCGGGGTATGCGTCCATGACCTGGAAAGCCGCTTCGATGTAGCTCCGGTCTGCGGCCATGTAGGCGCGCAGCACGTCGGGAGGCAGCCGCTTCCATCCGGCCGAAGCCTGGTTGTCGCTATGGACCACCTTGGACGGATCGAAGTAGCGGTTGGTTAGCATGTAATCCTGGATAACAGTTTCGCGTGGCACACCGAGCGCCGTCAGCAGTAGGGCGGCGGCGACGCCCGTTCGATCCTTGCCCGCCGTGCAGTTGAACGCCAGTGGCGCACGGCCGGCGAGCAGTTCCGCGAACATGCGCCGGTACTGGTTGTTGAACTGGGCGAGCAGCTTCGGATACACCGCAGCGAGCGCGGCGCGCGCCTGTTCCGCCGAGGGAACTTCGCCCGGCCGGATCAACCCCATCTGGGTCGGGTCCATCCGATAGTCGTCGGCCAGAATGCGGGGCGCCGTGCCGGCCGGCCAGAGCGCAGGCTCGACGGCCCGCTCGTCCACGCTGCGGAAGTCGCACACCGTGCGGATGCCAAGCCTGCCAAGGTAGGCATAGTCGCCTGGCGTCAGGAAGTGCATCGATCCTGAGCGATAGAGCAAGCCCCAGCGTACGGTGCGTTCGTCGCTGGTTCTATACCCGCCTAGGTCGCGAAAGTTCTGGCCACCCTGA
>CAXTTP010000001.1:45202-47771 GCA_964247195.1 uncultured Sphingomonadaceae bacterium | reverse complement strand
CGGCCCGATCCGCTCCGCGACCGCGCGCAGATTGTCACCCGGCAGATCGTAGCATTTGATCGCATTCTCGCCGAGGATCATGCGCGCTTCCTGCTCGGGCACCCCCTCGAAAGCAGAGCGAATCCAGTCGGCCGTGTTGGGCCAGGTGCTCTCCGAATGGGGATAGTCGACGCCGAACATGAAATGGTCGAGGCCGATTGCATGCCGGTCGACGATCTCATTGCGACGGGGCGACGACGGCGTGACCCAAACATGCTCGCGGAAATACTCGCTCGGCTTCATCTTCGCCCTGAACTTGCCCTCGTCGAACTGCCGGTCAAGCTCGACCAGCGTGTCCGGGATCCAGTCGGCCCGGATCTCGGTGAGGCAGAGCTTCAGCTTCGGAAAGCGGTCGAATATGCCGGCCACGGCGAGCTGCCAGAAGACGCGGCGCGGCCCGAGGTTGAGCGCGAACGGCGATGCCTTGGAATTGCGCAGCAGGTCGCCCAGCACCGCGGCTTTGCCCTCCTTCTGGATCCGCTTCACGATCTCCGGGTTGGAAGCGACGTTGTCGCGGAACTCGAAGAAGCTGCCCTGCTTCGCGCCCCAGCCGGCATGGATCGAAAGTACCAGGCCGCGCTCCTCGCAGGTCGCCCAGAAACGATCGAAGCTCGGATCGTGGAGCGGCGGGATCGGCTCGCTGCGAACGTTGCCGGGCACCGATACCGACACGAAGCCGTGGTCGGCGACCCAGTTGAGCTCGTCGATCGTGGCATCCATGTCGAGGCATGGGCCGGGCTCGGCGACGCCGAACACGCGCCCCTCGCCCTCCGCCATGTCGTCGGCCAGCCAGCGATGATAGGCGCGAACGCCGACCGCGCGCAGCTCGGCGGGGTAAGGCGCGTTGATCTGCGAGAACCACGGCGTCATCGCATTCTGATGCCCGACGTGGATGATCTCCGCCGCGATGCCTTCGGCATCCAGCTCCTTCAGCCGCGCCTTGGTGCTCAGCGCGCCATAGGCGCCGCCGTTGCGGATCGCGCGCCGGTCATCAACGTGCTCCAGCACTTCGTCGGCGAAGGTCGAGAAGGGAATGAACACCGACAGATAATCATGCTCTTCGCCCCTCAGCTCCATCAGAGCCGATTTGTAACGGTCCTCGACATAGGGAAGATAAGCCGTGGGCCCGGCGCCGGCATGGTTGTCGGCGGAGATTAGCAGCAGCTTGTCCATCATCGTCTCCACGAGCGCGAATACGGTTCCCGTCTACCCTTGCGGCTGGCGGATCAGAATGTACCGGGCCGCTTAATCATTGGACTCTTTCGCTGCCGCCGCCTCGCGCTCCGATCGCGCGATACGCGACGGCAGAAACAGGAAGATGACGCTGCTGAGCGCGACGCTGCCGCAACATACCCAGAGCAGCCCGTAGCGCAGAGCGAGCACGCCATAGTGGGCCGTCAGCCCGTCGCTGATCAGACCGACAAACAACGGGCCGAGTGCGCCGCCGATCAGCGAGACCGCGACCACGGTGAGCATGGTGCCGGCAAGCCCACGCATGTTGGGCGCAACCAGCGAGAGCGCGATCGCCACGAACGGCCCGCTTTTGAGCGAGTTGAGGAACGACTGGGCGGCGCCGCCGGCCAGCATCAGCCAGCGCGGGTCGGCGGCCAGGAACACCGCCATGGCAAAGCCGCTGAGCACATGCATGGCGATAAACAGAACCAGCACCGACGTGTCGCTGCCGGTGCGCTTCCTGACCAGTTCGGCGATGACGCCCCCGACGATGATGCCGAGTAGCGCCGCGCCGGCAACGATCGGGCCCATGATCAGGCCGATCTCCAGCGGCGACATGCCTTGGTTTCGCTGCATGTAGGCCGGGATGAAGCCGGCCTGCGCCGCCCCGGCGAGGGAGCCGATGGTCAGCCCCGCCGTGATCAGCACGAACGGCGTGTTCGTCGCCAGTGCCTTGAGTGCCGCAAACAGCGTGGCAGGGCTTTCGGTCTTAGGCGAAGGCGCGGCGTACCGCCCACGGATCGGCTCGCGGAAAGTCAGCGCGATTACCGCCGCCACGACCACTCCGGGCAGGCCGAACACGAACATCGCCGATCGCCAGCCATGATGCGTGACCAGCCAGCCGATCAGCGGCATGCCCAGGACGATCCCGAAGAAGGGCGCGGAGGTGTAAAGCGAGATCGCCCGCATCCGCTTGGCGGGTGGGAACAGATCGGCGATGAGCGACAGCGAGGTCGGCGTACCGGCGGACTCGCCCACGGCGACGCCGGCTCGTGCTATCACGAACTGGATGAAGTTCTGCGCCAGCCCCGACGCCGCAGTCATCAGCGACCAGACCGCCACCGCCAGCGCGAGGATCGAACGCCGCACGCCCCTGTCCGCCCAGCGCGCCACCGGAAGGCCGAACAGAACGTAGAAGACGACGAACCCGGCGCCGTTGATGAAGCCGAGCGCCGTATCCGAGAGCCCGAGGTCGCGCCTGATCGGCTCCGCCACCAGCCCGACGATCGCACGGTCGAGCGCGCTCAGGACGTAGGCGGCGAACAGCAGCGAAAACGCGTACCACGGCGATTGCCGC
>CAXTTP010000001.1:30216-45192 GCA_964247195.1 uncultured Sphingomonadaceae bacterium | reverse complement strand
AGACTCGTCGACGATTTCAGCCGGCGGCGAGCGAACTTCCGGACGCACCGGGACCGTCTCGTCGAGACCCGCGAGCACAGATCGTGGCCGATGGAGCATGCGGCGATCCTCATCCATTTTTATATTTGAGCCAGTGCTAAGCCGTCTGAGCTTGCCCGACAAGCCCATGTTCGGCCCGAAGAAGGGGCAGGATCACGCGAGATCGCAAATCCAGGCCGTAGCGCGTTCAGGAAGTCGTCGGTTTGTCTGGTCACGCGTGAGAAGAAGGCGGGCCGCCGCAACGCCGGTGCACCGATTGTCCAACTCATTCGTAGAAAGTGCCATTGAAGGCATCTGGCGCAGGATTTATCGTCTGACCGACATTGCATGAGACGCGGGGCATGGCTCGGCGGCATGGGAGAGCGAGGCAGGCATCCTTATTCACGGCTAATCACTTCACGGCTATTTACATGGCCCGCAGTCACCCGTCTCGATCGATGAAATGTTTGTCGTGATCGATTTTTATGACGACACATCCCAGCTACTGAGATCTTCAAGTCGCGCTCTTCGGACCGCAGCCCTGTGGCTGAACGCATATCGCAGGCCCACAAGAACTACAGAACACCGCCCAATCATTTCAAGGAAACCTTATGATCACCGTCTATCACGTCGAGGAACGTCGTTCGGAGCGGGTTGTCTGGCTGCTGGAGGAACTCGGCCTGCCTTATGATCTGCGGTTCAAGCAGGGAGACTTGGCTGGCTCGCTTCAGGGAATCAAGGAAGTCCATCCGCTCGGCTACGCTCCGACCATGACCGACGGCGACGTGGTGCTGGTGGAGTCGGCGGCGATCCTCGAATATATCATCAATCTTTACGGCGGGGGACGCTTCGCGGTCGCGCCGGGATCGCCCGATTATCCACATTACCTCCAGTGGTTCCACCTGGCGGAGGGATCCGTCGCGTTCCGGCTCATCGTCGAATATTTCATCCTGGCGATCCCGAACGCGATCGAGGAACTGCCGATGGCGCGGTTCATGCTCGGTGGATCCCGCAAGGTGCTCGATCTCGCCGAGCGCGACCTTCAGCAGAGGCCGTGGTTCGGAGGCCAGGAGTTTACGGCCGCGGATATCCTGATGCACTTCAACGTCCGGATGGCGCTGCTCTGGAACTTCGATCTGTCCAAGCACACGGCGCTGCTCGACTGGTACGATCGCATTCGGGAGAGGCCGGCGTTCAAGCGCATGGTCGAGGTGTCGCTGCCGAACGGGCCGACGACGAGCAGCGTCGATTGGGCCACCAAGGCCGAGGACTGGCGCTGAAGCCACTCGGCTCAGCCCAGGCATCACATCCCCCGAGGGCCGGTCGCGGGCTTCCTCGTAGAGGGCGCCCGCGACTGCGCGAACGGGCAGGTTCCCGGCCCGCTCACGGCAATTATCCTTGCATTCCTCCTGTTCACTCAGGATCGACCAGGCGTAGTCTCGATCGACTACCGAACATGATGAGGACCAGCAGGGCATGACAGGTGCGGCGCTATCGGCTCCTCCCGCAGCCAACCAGTCGGTGCGTGTGATCTTCGGTGCGCTCATGCTCGTGATGCTGCTTGCCTCGCTCGACAATACGATCGTGTCGACGGCGCTGCCGACGATCGTCGGCGAGTTCGGGGGGCTCGCCCACCTCTCCTGGATCGTCACCGGCTACATGCTGGCGACCACCATCGTCACGCCGCTCTATGGCAAGCTCGGCGACCTGTTCGGGCGCAAGATCGTGCTGCAGGGCGCGATCCTGCTGTTCCTCGTCGGATCGGCGCTTTGCGGCCTCAGCCGGTCGATGGGCCAGCTGATCGCATTCCGCACGGTCCAGGGCCTTGGCGGGGGCGGTCTCATGGTGACGACGATGGCGGTGATCGGCGACATCATTCCTCCGCGCGATCGTGGACGCTATCAAGGCTTCTTCGGCGGCATCTTCGGGCTATCGACGGTGCTTGGGCCGCTGATCGGCGGATTCTTCGTCGAGCATCTGACGTGGCGATGGATCTTCTACATCAATCTGCCGCTCGGCCTCCTCGCCTTGGCCGTAATCGCCTCGACCTTCACGGCGGCGCGCGTGGAGCGCACGCGGCCGGCGATCGATGTCGCGGGAGCGGCGACGCTTGCCGTCACGTTGACGTCGCTCATCCTGTTCACGACGATGGGCGGCCACAGCTATGCCTGGGGCTCGCCGGTAATCCTCGGCCTGGTCGCATTGACGGTGGTGGGGCTTGCCGCCTTCCTCGTTGTTGAGAATCGCGCGATCGAGCCGATCCTGCCGCTGCCGCTCTTCGCCAACCGCACCTTCGTCATCGCCTGCTCGGTCGGCTTCATCGTCGGCCTGTCGATGTTCGGCTCGGTAACCTACATGCCGGTCTACCTTCAGGTAGTGAAGGGCGTGAGCCCCTCCTTCGCCGGGATGTTGCTGACGCCGATGATGGGCGGCGTGCTCGTCACCTCGATCGCGAGCGGCCAGATAATCAGCCGGATCGGGCGCTACCGCCTGTTTCCGATCGCAGGAACGGCGATCATGACGATCGGCCTGTGGCTGATATCAACGCTCGGCACGCAGAGCAGCACCTGGGCGGCGTCCGCCTACATGCTGGTGCTCGGGCTGGGCCTCGGCATGGTTATGCAGGTGCTTGTGCTCGCGGTCCAGAACGCGGTCGACTATCGCAACCTGGGCGTCGCGACCTCCGGCACGACCCTGTTCCGCTCGACCGGAGGCTCGGTCGGCGTGTCGCTGTTCGGCGCGGTATTCGCCGCAGGCCTCACGAGCCGGCTCGCCGGTCTCCTTCCCGTCGGTACGAGTATCGCCGAGGCGACCGGCCCGGCCGCGATCCGCGCGCTCTCCCCGGTCCAGCGGCACGCTTATCTCGAGGCATTCACGGGCGCCCTGCACCCCGTGTTCCTGGCGGGAGCCGCGATCGCCGCGGTGGGTTTCCTGCTCACCTGGTTCCTGAAAGAGATCCCGCTGAAAGGCGCACGCGCCGAGACGATCGGTGAAAGCTTCGCAATGCCGCACGACGCGACGTCGCTCGAGGAACTGGAGCTGATCCTGTCGCAGCTCAGTCAGCGCGAGCGGCGCTGGGACGTCTATCGCCGCATTGCCGCCGCCGCCGACATCTTCGTTCCGCCACAGGAAATGTGGCTGCTGAGCCGGATCTGCCGGGGTGCGGACACCGTGCCCCTCGCCGGGCTTGCGCGTGAGTTTTCGATTCCGCACGAGAGGCTGGACGCGGTTGCAGCGCGCCTGGTCGACGATGGCCTGGCGGTGCGTGAGCCGGGCACCGGGCTCCTGCCCTCGCCGCTCGGCCGCGAGACGTTCGACCAGGTCGTTGCCGGCTACCGCAGCCGCCTGGGCGAGATCCTCGAGCGCTGGTCGCCGGAGGAACATATCGAGGTCCGGGCCATGCTCGATCGGTTCGCACGCGCGCTCGCGTCCGAACTACCGACCGCCCCGGCCTGATCGTCGATCCACCAAAAGACGCGCCTCTGCGTGAAGACCATCGTGGGCAAGAAGGCTCAGATGCTCGCTGGCAACAGTAGGTGCGGCCATGGGTCCCACCTGTCGGCGCCGCACGATCTCGCTGGCGTCATACCATTCGCGCGTAGCGGGTCACGGCCAGTTACACGCAACCCAAGTGCCTGAGCAGCGCTCTGCTGCAAAGGCGACTTGATCCCAACCAAGCATATGGTCGGCCACGTCACTGCCTCGCACGCCCGCCTCGGCACCGTGCTGCGTTAGCACCCTGTCGACGGTCGTGGCATGCGAAGGTCATGTGATCGCCCAGCGGCTCGCACAAACTCGGCGTTCGCAACTCGACAAGTTCGTGCCGGCGCGCCGCCCACGAGAAAGAGCCACCCGCCTCATCGAGGCGGATGGCTCCAAAGGCGCAGTTGCGCTGCTGTCGCTACCGTACTCGGTTTACGCGGTGGTCAGCATACGGTCTTCGTGGCGGAAGAAGTCGCTGACGTGGCTCTCGTCGACTTCCTCGGGCTTATAGGCATAGCCCGAACGCTTGTGGAAATCGGCGACGATCTCCGGCTTCACGCGGTCCCCGCAATTGAACAGCTGCGATGCGCTCGGGCCGACCCGAGCGGCGATCTTCTCCAGATGCGCGCGGTCGAGATTGTAGCAGTTGACCGCATTCTCGCCCAGGATGAGCCGCGCTTCGGCCTCCGAAACGCCATCGAAGGTCGTCCGGATCCAGTCATGGGTGTTCGGCCACGTCCCCTCAGGATGCGGATAATCGGTGCCGAACATCAGCTGCGTGACGCCGATCTCGTGGCGCATCTCGACCTCATACTTGCGCGGCGAGGAAGGGGTGACGAAGAAGTGGTTGCGCCAATACTCGCTCGGCTTCCTCTTCAGCGACAGCTTGCCCGCTGCGAACTCGCGGTCCATCGCCGCGATCGTGGCCGGAACCCAGTCGGCGCGGCACTCGGTGATCACGATCTTGAGCTTCGGATGCCGGTCGAGGACGCCGGTGATCATCAGCTGGGCAGCAAGCCGCCGAACCACATACATCACCTGGTTGAGCAGGCCGCTGTTGCTCTGGCCTTCGGTCCTGCGGAACCGCTTCTCTTCCTCCGGAACGTCATCGGCCGGCGCCGGCACTGCGCCCATGCCCGTGTCCATGAGAGCGGCGGCCTCACGCTGCGGAGCGGCGTAGCCGACATGCGCCGTCAAGACGAGGCCGAGATCCTCGCAAGCCGACCAGAACGGCTCGTAATGCGCGTCGCCGATCGGCGGCAGGCCGGCATCGCCGGTCGCGCCCGGCGGCTGGACGGACGGGAAGCCGTGCGCCGCGATCCACTCAAGCTCCTTGATCGTCGCCCTCATGTCGAGGCATGGACCCGGCTCGCCGAGGCCATAGAGGCGACCATTGGACTGCGAAATCATGTCGGCCAGGTACCGGTGGTAGGCCCGCGCGCCGGCGGCCCGCAGATCGGCGGGGACCGGCTTGTTGATGATGCTGAAGAAAGGCAGCGTCGCAAACTGGTGACCAGGGCACATCAGCTCTGCCGCCATGCCTTCGGCGTCCATCTCCTTTAGCCGCCGCGCTACGTCGTTGACGCCTCCGGCCAGACCGCCGGTCCGGATCGCGTTGCGCTCGTCGATCAGCTCGAGCTGTGCCGCCGAATAGCGCGTCTGGTCGATGCTGCGCGTCATGAACTGATCGTTATCAGCCTTGAGCTGGTCGATCGTGGAGCGGTATTCCGGATCGAAATACTGGCGATAGTCTTCCGGCATGGCGCCGGCATGGGCGTCGCCCGACACGAGGAGGATGTTTTTCGACACTGCGATTTACTCCTAAGCTTCAAGCTGGTCGCATTCCCGGCGACGTCACCGAGATCATACTAGCAGGTTACCCTACCATGTCCCGAGGTCCTGCGGACATGACACTTCCGCACCAACTCTGGGACATTTGCTTAAATAGGCGCCGGCGAAACGGCGCCCACCAGCCGGCCCCCGGCGCCAGCTCAAAAGGAGAAGCGCACCTCCACGCCGTAAGTGCGGGGATCGGCGTACACCGTCGAGAACAGGCCGAAAATGCCTCTCTGATCCTGCTTGTCGACCGCATACGCCTTGTTCGTCAGGTTCTTGGCGAAAAGGTTCACGTCGATGTTGCTACCGGCCACATGGTTCCATCCGGCCCGGGCGTCGACCAGGCCATAGCCCTTCTGAAACACGATCGGCTGGCTCACGTTCGAGTCGGAGAACGTCACCTTGCTCTGGTACGTATAGCCGCCGCTTACCGCCAGGGCGCCGCCCGCCGCGATGTCGTGCGTGTAGGCCGCCGACAGGTTGATGGAGTGCTTGGGCGCCTGGGCGAAGGAGTTACCCTTCTGGAAAATGGCGGTCCCGGTATCGTATTGCGTGTGCAGGTAGCCGTAATTGGCGTTTAGGAACAAGCCCGGCGCGGGCCGGAGCGTCGATTCGATTTGAAGGCCGTAGATGGTCGCCTTCGGTCCGTTGGAGATGCCGACATACGGCACGCCGGTCGCGCTGAACCCGGATGTGGTGCGCTGGATGTCCTTGTACTTCGCTTCGAAAACGGAAACGTTGGCCCTGAACGGCATGCCCGCGATCCGCCCGTCAGCCTTGATCCCGCCTTCATAGTCCGTGATCTTCTCCGGGTCGTAAGTCGGCTGCGGCGAGTTTGCATCGAGCGGCGCCGGGACCGACGAGTTGAAGCCGCCGGCATTGTAGCCGTGCCGCGTCGTTACGTAGAGCAGCACTGCCTGGGTCACGTGATAATCGAGCGAAATGTTGTAGGTGGTCGCCTTGTTCTTGGTGCTCAGGTTGCGCAGGCAGTTGGCGAAGTCGACGCCCTCACCGTTCGCGGGAAGGCGGCAAACCCGCGGTCCGAAAAAGGTGTACTGCGGTCCCACCGAATACAGGTTCTCGAGCTTAGGCTTGTCCGTGTTGAACCGGATGCCGCCGGTGAGCTTCAGGCTGTCGGTTATGGAGCCGGTCGCCTGAGCGTATATACCCGTGCTCTTCCGGGCGTCGGTCGAGGTGTTGTAAATGTTCCTGTCGTTCAAGAAGGGCAGCGCGGGATTTCCGAACAGGGAATAGGAGAGAAAACTGTCGATATTGGAGTTCAAAAAGAACCCTCCGACGACAAAGTTGAGCCGGTTATCAAACACCTTTCCGATAGCCTGCACTTCGTGAGTGAAGACTCTGCCGTTATTGCCGTTGGCCGCGTACTCGATCGGCAGATCAAGATGGCTTTGGTTCGTCTGGAGAAAATAGCTGGTCTTTCGGTATCCGAAGATATACCGCAGAGATATGTCGTCCAGTACGTCGAGCTGGGCGATGTTCGACACGCCGTAGTTCTTCGACCGGAGCGCCTCAGGAAAGCTCGAGCTGACCGTGCGGATGCCGAGGGCATCCTGCTTTGCGCCGAGGATACCGGGTTGCGCACCGTATATGCAGCCGAGACCGGGAAAGCAGCCGGCCGTGGCGGTGACGTTCGAACTGATCAGCGCGTTCGGAGTCTCGTCCCTTCTGGAATAGTCGAACACGGTGTAATTGGAGAAGGGGCCGTCGGGCTTGTAGAGCACCGACGCCCGGAAAGTGTCGCGATGCTGCGACTGCAGCCTCGGCCCGAGCAGATTCTTGACGATGCCGTCGCGGCGGGTCAGCTGGCCACCGACCCTGACCTGCAGGGAATCCGCCACCGGCACGTTGAGCACGGCAGTCAGCCGCTTCCAGTCGTAGTTCCCGTAGCCCGCCTCGACATACCCCTCCAGCTTGTCCGTCGGGCGTTGCGGGATGAACAGGATCGCGCCACCGGTGCTGTTGCGGCCGAACAGCGTTCCCTGCGGACCGGCGAGCGCCTGGATCGAACTGAGATCCCACAACTGGTCGTTCACCGTCGATCCGGTGGTGGGCACCTCGGCGAAATAGGTAAGGACGCCGGTGCGGATGCCGCGCAGCGAGAATTGCGGGTTGGGGCTCGTCGACACCTCGTTGACGCTTAGCGTCGGGACCAGCCTGATCAGGTCGGCGCTCTGGGTGATCGATGCGCTCCGGATCGTGTCCGTCGAGATCGCCGTCACCGAAATCGGAACATCCTGAAGCCGCTCTTCGGTGCGGCGAGCGACGACGATGATGTCCTCGAGCCCGGCCCGGTTCGGCGCTTCGGGCGAGGCGTTCCGCCCGGGCACCTCCGACGGTGCCGGGGTTGCCGCGGAGGGCGGGCCCGCCTGGGTCGCCCCATCCGGGCCGACCACCTGCGTGGCGGCGTCCGGCCCCGCGACCTGGGCAGCGGCCGGTTGTGTCGCACACATCGCAAATATCATTGTCAACAGGGACGTGCTCGCCCCAAACGCGGCTTTCATATTCATTCTCCCCGGAGTTTAGAAGACGAGTTGTTCTCGTCGATTGGCTTGTGTCATTTGGACTACATAAAAACTGATCGGTGTGTTATTAGCTCGCGTCACCGCGTTCGAGATCAAGAGCGACTGTTCCCCTGCTAGCGCGCCCTGTTCCTCTTAGCAACGATTGCCGTGCGCATCGCGGTATCGTCCGTGCATGCCACATACCATTGCGGGATGTTACCCGAACAAAGCACTGCGCGGTGACCTGTGCGTGGAGCGGCGGTAGCGTATTTCCTGCTTCGCGTTCGCCGAAGCCGGCAAAACCCAGGATGTCTTACCTCGACATGGTCGCGGACACACGATCGGGACTGCGCGGACGTCCGGGACGCTGGTAACTCCATCCTCTGCCCTACTCTTCACGGAGAGACGAATCCGCCTTCTCCGCCCATTGGCGATCCGGCACCTTTCGATGCACTTTGTCAGCGGAGGAGACGGCCGACGGCCATTCCAGTCAATGCACTTCAGTGCTGACAAAATTGCACATTTGGACGGGTATCACCTCGGGCGGCCGCCGAACGGCGGTCGTCATCGAAGGTGCCAGCTGGGCCCGCGCGCGGCGCGCGGACCGAGCGTCATGCAACCGTGTCAGCTAGGCATGCACGCCGATCGCTCCCTCGACATCCTCTGCGAAAGCGGCACCGATCATCGGCAGGTCGACGGGGGCCGATGTGCTGGTGAACTGGGCGCGCGTATCAAAGTGCCCGATCAGCTGCGGATCCACATTCGCCGCGCTGAGGAACACGTCCCGCGGCTCCGGCCCGATCTTGGCCGCGAGCGCATCCAGACGAACGCGATCGAGCCGGTAGAAGTCGATCGCGTTGCCGCCGAGGATAGCGCGCGCTTCATTCTCCGGCACGCCGGCAAATGCCGCACGGATCCAGTCCTGCGTGTTCGGCCAGGTGCCCTCATAATGCGGATAGTCGATGCCGAAGATGAGCTGGCCCAGGCCGATCTGATGACGAAGTTCCACTTCCTGGCGCTGGATGGAGGACGGCGTCACCGCGCAATGCTCGGCGAAATACTCGCTCGGCTTGCGCTTGAGCGGGGTTGCGAGGGACTCGGCCTGGCGGTCGAGCTCGGCGAGCGTCGGCGGCACCCAGCCGGCGCGGACCTCGGTGATCGCGAGCCGGAGGTTCGGGTGACGATCGAACACGCCGCCCAGCATCAGCTGCCACATCACGCGGCGCGGCCCGAGATCGAGAAACAGCGGCGAGTTATCGCTGTCGATGAGCTGTTCGCGAAACTCTCGCAGTCCCTCGAGATTTCCGTTCGGGCCCATCATCTTATCGAAGAATTCGTAGAAGGTACCCTGCGCCTGGCCCCATCCGGCATGTACGGAAAGGACCAGCCCCAGCTCTTCGCAGGCGGACCAGAAGGGCTCGTAATAGCGGTCGTAGAGCGGTGGCAGCGCCGGATCGGCGGATATCCCCGGCACCCCGACCGAGACGAAGCGATTGTCGGTCAGCCAGCGCAGCTCCTTCACCGTCGCGTCCATGTCGAGGCATGGACCGGGCTCGGCGACGCCGAGCATCCGCCCGTCGGACTGCGCCATCATGTCGGCGAGCCAGCGATGATACGCCTTCGCACCCGCCGCCCGCAGCTCGGCTGGGCGCGGCCGGTTGACGATGCCGTACCACAGCGTCGGGGCGGCCTGCGTGCCCGAATGGACGATCTCGCAGACGCAGCCTTCCGCATCCATCTCCTTCTGGCGCACTTGCCAGTCGTAGCCGCCGGTCTCGCCGCCGGCAGTGAAGCGACCGTCCTTGTCGAAGATCTGGACCGCATCGGGCTTTGGATAGGCAGGCCCCGAGAAGACGTTACGGTATGTATTGTCTTCTTCCTCGACGAATTCGTCGAACGCGCCCGTATATTGAGGGTCGACATAGTCGCGCAGCTCGATCAGCGGCGGCGAAGCATGGCCGTCTCCCGAAACGATTGTCACTCGTGCCATGGGGCTCTCCTTTGTTGTGTGATTTAGCGGCAACGGAACCGCCGATGAAATATGGCGTCTCGGCATTTATCCTGAGAGGGTCAGCAATGCCTGTAAATGGACTTTGTTGTCGTCCTTCTGGACGTTTCCGTTGTCATGACAGCGCTGCGCTCTGCGCCTGCGCGACGTATTCGTCGACGCGGTAGGGCAGGATCACGCCGGCTGCTTCGGCCGCCCGCGCCGCCCGCTCGACCTTGGCGACGTAATCGGCACGCGTTGGATAAAGCGTCTTGAGCCGCTTCGCCGAAAAGGGCTCGGTTGTTCCGATCATCAGCGGGTTGTGGCCGTCGTAGCGCGCGACCGGCACCTCGACCTCCGGCAGGCGTACGCCGCCCTTGGCGTTGCCGAAGGCGTCACGGACGATCGCGGTGCCGGCGGCATCGATCTCGATCGGTTGCTGCCTCGGCGGCGGCGGCCCGCCGTTCAACCAGCGGTGGACGTGGTGGACGGCGGCATCCACGGTCGGCAACCAGTCGACTTCGCTCGGATGGCCCGGCAGCGGCACTTGGGAATCTCCATCGCGGGCAAGGACGCGGTTGAGCCGGGTCACTCCGCCCAGCGTCGCGTGCGAGGCGCCGGCGATCTCCCAGTAGCGGAACTTCGCCGTGTCGGGCTGGCGGCTGCCGAAGTAGGCGAGTGCCTCATGCTCCGAATTCACGTACATCACCGGCACGCCCAGATCGTCGCGCACGCGCGACGGCACCCGGCGGAACTGGGTGGGCGATGGGGGAACGCGCGGATCGTACACGCTGTCGTCAAAGCCCGTCGCCGCGCCAGCCCCCGTGACGAGCACGATCGCCGAGAAAACGCGAGCGCGCGGCTGGATCGCGTTGGTGTAGGTGAGCAGCCGCGCGGCCGACTGCGATCCCCCGATTGCGACTAGATGACGGGGCACAAATCCGCCCATCGGATCGGCCCCGACGCGCCCGGCCGCGGTGAGCGCGCGCGCAACCTGCGTGAAGATGTCGTAGGAATAGGAATCGCCGGGGATCGACAGGGAGCCATAGCGTTCCGGATCCCATTCCCGCAGCGCCACATGCTGGCCGCGAAGACCGTTGACCCCCACGAACTGCGCCGAGATCGAGGCGTAGGCGAAGCCGTCGTCGTAGAGGCCGCGCGGATTGGCGAATGAAATCTCGTAGCCGCCGGAGACATTCGCCCATTCGCATACGACGGTGCCGTTGAACCGCTTTCGGTCGACCGGGCGGCGGATCATGACGCGCGTCGCGAACGGCGCGGTGCCCGCCGGGCGCAGCGTCCACTTGCCGTCGGCGTTCATCGCACCGACCGGCTCGAACCGCTCGGCCGTGCCTTCGACGAAATACTCCTCTTCGATGTAGCCGACCTTGGCGATGTCGCCGAAATAGGCGCCGAAGATCGTCCCGCGTCGGCCGCCGGTCACCGGCCCGGTCACCCGGGGCAGCGGCCCGGCCGGCGACGTCGCCGCGGCCGCCCGATCCATATACAGCGCCGCCCCCGCGGCTACGCCGGCCAGTACGACTTCTCTTCGCTGCATCATCGCGTCTCTCCTCGCTCTTGGCGCATCTCGATGGCGCGCCATGTGGCCGGTCGCCTGGGCGTCCCGGCAGTCGCCCCCTCGTCACGGCAGCACTCAGTGGGCCAGGTTCAGGCCCTTCCCGACCCAATCACCCCTCGAGCACGGCGAGCCTGGCGCGGTCCTCGTCGTACGCGGCACGCACCACGCTCAGGTCGACGACCTCGGGATCGACGTTGTAACCCGCACGCGCGTTGAAGCTGTCGAGTATCCCGCGCGGCACGGTGCGATCTCCCGAGAGCACCGACTTCGCGGGGATGCCGATCCTGTCGGCGACGGCGCGCAGCCGATCGGCCGGCAAGCCGTAGCAGTCGATCGCATTCTCGCCGAGGATCATCCGGACCTCGTGATCGGGCACGTCGACGAAGGCGTCGCGGATCCATTCTCGCGAGTTGGGCCAGGTCCCCTCCGGATGGGGGAAGTCCACCCCGAACATGAAGTGCTCCAGGCCGAGCTTGTGCCGCATCGCGATCTCGTTGCGGCGCGGCGAGGACGGCGTGACCCAGACGTGCGCGCGAAAATAGTCGCTCGGCTTCATCTTGAACCGGACATCGCCCGCATCATGCTGCCGGTCAAGTTCGTCGAGCGTCGCGGGAATCCAGTCGGCGCGAACCTCCGTCAGGCAGAGCCGCAGATCGGGATGGCGATCGAACACGCCGCCCAGCATCAGCTGCCAAAACAGTCGCCGCGGGCCGATGTTCAATGCGAACGGCGACGGCTGGTCCCGGCCTTGCGCGGCGAGCTGCTCGTGGCGCCCGCGATCGTCCGGCTGGGTCTTGGTCTTCTCGTGCAGCGCGGTGATGAAGTCGAAGATCGAACCCTGCTTGGTTCCCCAGCCGGCATGCACCGAGAGCACCAGCCCGCGTTCGGCGCAGGCGGCCCAGAAGGGTTCGAAGGACCGGTCGTACACCGGGGGAAGCTCGTGCGGATTGATGTTGCCCGGCGCCGACACCGAGACGAAGCCGTGGTCCGCAATCCAGTGCAGCTCCGCTACGGTCGCAGCCATGTCGAGGCAGGGACCGGAATCGCCGACGCCGAACGCCCGGCCGTCGGCATCGGCCATGTCGTCGGCGAGCCAGCGGTGATACGCCTTGACGCCTACCCAGCGCATCTCCGCCGGATGCGGCCGATTGATCTGCGAGAACCACGGCGTCGTCGCGCCCTGATGGCCGACGTGCACGATCTCGCCGGCGATGCCCTCGAGATCGAGCTGCTTGACGCGCTCGCGCGAACTCCGCGCCGCGAGCGGACCGCCGCCGCGAATACGGCCGTCTGCGTCGATGGCCGCCAGCGCCTCCTCCGAATAGGTCGAGAAGGGCGCGAAGAGACGGAAATACTCGGCCTCTTCGGCCTCCAGGTCGAGCAAGGCCGCCTTGTGGCGCTCTTCGACATAGGGAAGGTAGGCGCGCGGATTGGCGCCGACATGGTTGTCGCACGAGATCAGCATCAATCGGTCCATCGTCGTTCTTCCCTCGTTCGCAGGATCACCCGCTTGCCTTCATCGCGCCTGTGGCGGAGTGTTCGGACGCGTCGTCGCCGCGTCGCCACCCACTTACCGACAGTCCTCCGCCGTCACCGTCCGCGATCGCCGTGGCCCGTAGCGGCGCGATCCATCGCCTCGGCGAAGAAGTTCACGATCACGTTCCACGCCTCGTGCGATTCGGGCAGGTCCGGATCGATCCAGAAGCCGTGATCCATCCCGTCCCACACGAATAACCGCGCATCGACGCCCGCCTTCACCAGATCGATATGCGAGCGGGCGGCGCTGCTCATCTCGGACGCGCGCGTTCCGGTGATCAGCAGCGTCGGGGGGAACCGGGCGAGGAGAGCCGGCGACGCGGCGGGATAGGCGAGCGGATCCTCGTTCCCGACCATGGCTAGATAGGGACTGGGCGGCGCCTTCGGATTGGGTGCAGGCAGCGTGCCTCCGAGCCGCGGAGTCACTTGCGCGCTATCCCCGCGACGCTGCTCGATCGCGGCGCACAGCACGCCGATCCCCGCGGGGTTGGGCAGCCCTACCTTCTGGAACCAGGCGATCGCCTGCCCGGAGAGCACGCCGCCTGCGGAGCAGCCGTAGATGCCGATCTCGCCGGCCTTGTGCGTTTTCAGGAGCTCGCGATAGACGGCCGCGACATCCTCGCTGGCGGCGGGGAATTTGTTCTCGGGACCCTCGCGATAGTCGACGCTGATCACGGTTATGCGGCCGGTGGCAGCGATCGGTGCGGATTCGGTCCGGCCACCGGCACGCGCGCCCATCAGGAAGCCGCCCCCATGGAGATCGATCAGCACGCGATTGCGGTTCTTGGCGCTGACCCCGGCGTCGGGCGTGAACACCTCGGTGTAGACGCCGCCGATGGTCCTCGGCGTCATCGTTACCTTGAACTGCGCATTCTGTCGGGCGATGATCGGCGCGTAGAACTTCTCGTCCATGATGCGGCGCATGTCGGCGATCGTGGCGCTCGGCGGCAGCGCGAGCGACGGCACCGGCGTACGCTGGCGCGCAACGAAGGCGGCGCGTGCCTCCGGGCTGGCCAGATCGGAGAAGGGCAGGCTGAACGCCGGGACCTGGATCGTGCCGTCGTCCGCGGTCCGCGAGGCCGTCGTCTGCCCGGTGGCGGCGCTCGCCCCGATCGCGGCGGCGAGCGCGAACAGGAATCTCGGCCGGCAGTGCTTCGAAAGGTTGGCGACCCTCGCATGATTGACCGATGCGGGCCTGCCCGAATGGTCTGCCGATTGGCTTGGAATGCGCACCATGACTGTCCATGCTCTCCTGTGCCGTCGTGGATTGCCCGCGATCGTATAGCGGCAGATTGACGCCCTCCGGCAGCGTCCTTCAAGTGTAGAACTTGCCAATGGATTGGACTTTTGAAACATTGGCCGCGCATTGACGCCGCTGCCGAGATGCTGCTTATCCCTCCCGGAACGAACCTTCGGGGCATGTCGAACATGGTCCAGCAAGCGATGGATGCCGAACGGCCGGCCGTGTCGATGACGCCGTTATCGCGATGGTTCGGCGAAGCCGCGGCCGAGCGCGTTTTCACCAACCATGGTGATCGCCAGTATCTGCTGGTCCACAAGGGAAGCGGCTGGATCACGCTCGGTCAGGATTTCGGCCGGGTCGGCCCGGGAACCATCGCCCTCATCCCGTCCGATACGGAGTTCAGGCTGCGCATGGGCGCGGGCAGCGAAGGACTGCTGATTGCAGCGCAGGAGGAGTTTGTCCGCTCCAAGGTGCTGCCGACCCTGCTCGTGCCGACCGACCTCTATTGGAAGACCTATTACGCGCCGATGATCTTCCATCGCTGGAACGGCACCCGCAACCGTGCCGCCCGCGAACAGGTCTGGCGCGAGCTGATGGCCGCGCGCGGCCGCCTCGCTCCCCATACGTCCTGCGCGGTCGCCGCCTATGCCATCCTCGTGCTGTGCGACGGGTTGCCGCAGGACGCCAGTTTCAACGAGGGGATGTCGCGCGCCAAGCTGGTCGACGTCGCCAACGCCAGCGCGGAGCGGCCGCGCCAGACGCGCGATACGCC
>CAXTTP010000001.1:0-30206 GCA_964247195.1 uncultured Sphingomonadaceae bacterium | reverse complement strand
GACGAACTCGTCATGCGATACCGCACGCTGGTCGAAGAGAATTTCCAGAAGCATCTCTCGATCGGGGATTATTGCTCCACGATGGGGGTTACCGTTGCGCGCCTGACGCGGTGTTGCACCGCGGTCCTCCAGTGCACGCCGCTGGAGATCATTCACGAACGCCTGTTACTCGAAGCCAAGCGCGAGCTCATCTACTCCGCACGCTCGATCACGCAGATCAGCTATCAGCTCGGCTTCTCCGAACCGGCTTACTTCTGCCGCTTCTTCCGGCGCGGCCTCGGACAATCGGCGACCCAGTATCGGCAAAGTGCGACATCTTCGAACCCGCGACTGGAGCGGATCGCTGACGTGGGACAGGCGGCGGAGCTGGACTGAGTTATACCCTGTCGCGGCCGCCGCCCGCCGATCGTCCGCGCCGGTTCACGGACATCATGGCGGCGTTGCCTAACAGCCACCGCCCATCCTATTCGGAAACCGTCAGCGACGATTTCAACCGCGGTGGCGATCGGGGGACATGAGATGCGAAGGTCGTACTTGGCACCGGCTTTGGCGCTGGTAGGTGTGATGGGCGCGGCGCCAGCCCAGGCGGGTACACCAGCGGACCTGCTCCTCTACAACGGCAGAATCCTGACCGTCGACAAGGCGTTTTCCGTCCGCTCGGCGGTCGCGGTGAAGGACGGCAAGATCGTCGCCGTCGGCGGCAATGAGCTGCGCAAGCGCTTCACCGCCAGGAAGGAGATGGATCTCGGCGGCCGCACGCTGCTGCCCGGCTTCACCGATACCCACCTCCACGCGCAGGCGACGTCGCCGCACGACATCGACGTCGCCTCCGCGCGGTCGATCGGCGAAGTGCAGGCGATGCTGCGCGCGAAGGCCGCGCAACTTAAACCGGGCAAGTGGATTACGGGCTATGGCTGGCAGGAGTCCAACCTGGCCGAGAAGCGCAACCTCTCCCGCGCCGATCTCGACGTGGGTGCGCCGGGCAATCCGGTCCTGCTCGTCCGGGCCGGCGGTCACTCGGCGGTCGGCAACTCGATGGCGCTGAAGATCGGCGGCGTCGACCGCAACACGCCCGATCCCAAGAGCGGGCTGATCGAGCACGACCCGGACGGCGAGCCCAACGGCGTGATCCGCGAGGGCTTCGATATCGTCGCGAGGAATATTCCCAAGGACAAATGGGAAGACGTGCGCCAGAGCTACATCGATCGGCTGCGCTGGCTCCTGTCCCTCGGCATCACCTCGTTCTTCGACGCATCGGGCACGATCGACGACGAGCCCGTCGGAGCCGGCGGCGTCGCCGATCCGGGGCCGAACCTCACCTTCCGCCGGGCGCGTGAAATCTACGCCCAGCAAGGAGACACGCTCCCGCGCATCACGATGTATATCACCCATCCGGGAGCCGAGCGGTTGAAGGCGTTCCCGTACCATAGCGGCTATGGCGACGAGCATGTCCGCCTCGGCGCGATCGGCGAGAATGCGGTGGATGGCGGCTTTACCGGCCCGACCGCCTGGCTGCTCGCCGACTATAAGGGCCAGCCGGGCTTTCGCGGGAAAGGCCGCTATACGGATGCGGAGCTCCAGGAGCTGATCGACAGCGCTGCCGCGCTCGGCTGGCAGTTGGGCCTGCACGCGATCGGCGATGCCGCGATCGTCCAGGCGGTGAATGCCTATGACAAGGCGTTGGCCAAGTATCCCGGCGTGGACCACAGGGGACGCGATCGCCGCTGGTTCCTCGATCACTTCACCATCATGCCGCCCGACGCGACGATGGCGACGATGCGTGAAGACGGCGTGGCCATCGCCCAGCAGCCGAACTTCCTCTACAATCTCGAGGACCGCTACATCGCAAATCTCGACGACTGGCGACTGGAGCACAACAATTCGGTCGCCACGCCCGAGAAGAAGTTCGGCCTGTTCGTTGCGTTCGGCAGCGACAATCTCCCGATCAACCCGGCGATCGGCCTTTATGCCGCGATCACGCGCAAGGGCTCGAGCGGGCAGGTCCACGGAGCGGAGGAAGCGGTATCGCGCGAGGAGGCGATACGCATGTACACTGCCGCCGGCCCGTACCTGTCATGGGAAGAGAAGACCAAGGGCACGATCGAGCCCGGCAAATATGCGGACATGGTGGTCCTGCCGATCGACCCGATGACGGCGCCGCCGGAGGCGATCCTGGCCATGAAGGTCGACATGACCTTTCTCGGCGGCAAGCTCGTCTACGACAGGAGCACCGCGAAGCCGTGAGGACGATCGGACTTGCCGAGAAACAACCGGCGAGGGCATCGCCGTCTCACGCGATATCCGCGATCAGGCGCGCGGTATCGTGGTCTTCGAACGCGGTGGTCAAGCGCAGGTGGGCCATCACGTTGATCTCCCATCCGTAGTTGACCACCGGCGTGGTCAGCCAGCCGATATAGACGCCCCACATCAGGGCGCGGCCGAATTCGGCGAGGCTGGCTTCGAGGGAAGGCACGTCAGGCACCCCTTCGGCCGCGAGCCGATCGAGGTAGAAGCGGACGAGATCCTGCTCATGCTTGCGGCGCTCCTCGATCGAGAGCGCGGTGGTAACAAGATAGCTGACATCGTGGATATGGTGGCCTCGGCACATCAGCTGCCAGTCGAGCAAGCCGCCCGATCCATCCGGCAGCAGGTACGTGTTGCCGATGTGCATGTCCCCCTGAACCAGCGTCTGGGGCAGGGTCTGCTGGTGGCGATGCAACGCAAGCGTCCCATCGCGTAATGCCGATCCGGTCGTGCGCAGCCGCTGGACCATTTCGCGCTTGAACGACGTGGTGTCGATCTCGTGCTGGATCAGCGGCGCCGCCGCGTGCATGTTGAGTTCCGCAACCTTGCCCTCGACATGGCTGCCGATCCAGCTCAAGTCGCCGCCGGGCCGCAGCCGAGGGCTTTGCCAGAAGCGCGCGTGAAGCTTGGCCTGTTCGGAGAGGATCGAGCGCACGCTGTCCAGCGGGACCGACGACAGCACGGTCGGGAAGGTCGCGCCACGCAGCGTCAGGTCTTCGAGCACGATCGCGAAATTGCTGGAGACCGGGTCGAAGCCCCCGCCGAACGCCTTGGGTGCCTCCAGGTCCAGCTCGGGCCGGACGCGGTTGTAGAAATTCACTTCATTCTCGTAGAAGGGCGCGAGGATCTTGTCGACGCCGCGCGCTATCTTGACCACCAGCCTCTCCGGCAGCCCCGCCGGACTGCCCGCGCCATAGCGGACGGCAACGATCACGCGCCCGGCGGTGGATACGAACTGCTCACCATAGGTCATCGCCTGGATGGCGGTAACGTCGGTTACGATCACGCCGGGGACGGCCTCCGCCATCAGACGCGTCAGATAGGCCGGAGTGATATCTTCGACCGAAGTGGGGTGCGCGAGAGCGTGCGTCATTTCCGGATCCCTTCCCTGCCCCGTCTTATCGCCATGCGGATCGCACAACCGGGCTTGACGGTAAACATCGGCACACGGGCGAGCGGTTCCATCATAAGTCCTCAACACTTGCTGCCTTAGCGTACTCGCATGGCGATCCGTCACCCGACGCGCTGGACGCGGTTCTGGAGCTTCATGATGCGCCACCGCATAGCCGTTCGTGACCTCTCGATCATATGCGTCGCCACGCTGGTCGCGCTCTACCTGGTGTACGCGGTCGACCTCTTCGCCAACGAAGGTTCGGCCGGTCCCAAGGCGAACGTCATCGAGCTCGACGAGGCCCTGCTCGTCGGGGGGTTCGTTGCTCTCGCGCTGCTCGGCTTTGCCGTGAAGCAGTATCTTTCGCAGAAGCGGGAGGTGGCGCGTCGGATCGCGGCCGAGCACCATGCCCGCGAACTTGCCTATCAGGATGGGCTTACCGGGCTCCCCAACCGGCGGCAGTTCGACGAGGCGTTGGCGGCCGCGGTGGAGTCTCCCCCACGCGCCGGCGCCGCGCATGCCGTCTATTTTCTTGACCTGAACGGCTTCAAGCAGATCAACGACGTGCACGGGCACGGCGTCGGCGACGAAGTGTTGACGGTGGTGTCGCAGCGGCTGCTCTCAGCGATGCGCGATGGCGATATGGTTGCGCGCTTCGGTGGCGACGAGTTCGCGATACTCGCCACGCACATCGCCGGTCCGGAGGCTGCGACCAGCGTCGCGATGCGCGTGATCGATGCGCTCGAATCCCCGATAAGCGCCGGCGGGGCCATTCACCGGGTCGGCGCGGGGATCGGCATCGCGCTGGTGCCCGCCGATGCCACCACCAGCGAGGAAGCGATCCGCAAGGCGGATATCGCTCTCTATCGGGCCAAGGTCGAACGGCGGTCGGCGCTGCGCTTCTTCGAGCCGCAGATGGACGCCCGCGTTCAGGAGCGCGCCGCCATGGAGAGCGCGCTACGGGCGGCGATCGACGCGGACATGATCGAGCCGGTCTTCCAGCCGACGATCCGGCTCGCCTCGCAGGAGCTGATCGGCTTCGAGATGACGCCGCGCTGGACCGATGCGGATGGCTGCATCGTCCCCGTCGAGCGGTTCCTGTCCATCGCCGAGGAGACCGGCCTGATCCATGCGCTTGCCGAGAACGTCCTGCGCAAGGCGTGCGTGGCCGCTAGCAGATGGCCGCGCGGAGCGATGCTGTCGACCGACATCTATCCGGGCCAGTTGCGCGACAGCCTCCTGCCCGCACGGATCGCGCGATTGCTGCGCGACAGCCGGCTCAGCCCGGACAGGCTGGAACTCGAGATCACCGAAAGCGCCCTCGTCGCCGATCCGGAGAATGCCCGCGTGACCTTGGGAGCGCTACGCGCCGCCGGCGTTCGCATCACGCTCGACAATTTCGGCACGGGCTATTCGAGCCTCTACCACCTGCGGAACTTCAAGCTCGACAAGATCAAGATCGACCGGAGCTTCGTCCAGTCGATGGCGACCGATCCGGAAAGCGCGAGCATCGTCAACGCACTAGCGGGACTCGGTCGAGGGCTCGGTCTCACCGTCGCTGCCGAGGGGATCGAGACCGTCGACCAGGAAACCCAACTGCTCGGGAACGGCGGCAACGTCGGTCAGGGCACGCTCCTTCGGACCCCGGTCGATGCGGCCGCGGCACTCGCGCTGTTTCCAGACCCTTCGGGTCATCGCCAAGTCGGATGACTCCCGCGCCTGTGATGGAGCCCGCTTCTTTGGGTAGCTTCGCGCATCGAACCGCGATGCCCGGGCTTAACCGCTCTGAAACGGCGCCGCAGCTAGGCTGCCAGTCTAGACAGCAGGCGTCCCTGTAGTGACCTCAACGATGCACGAAACAAGCGAGTCCGAAGAAGAGCGGCTGCAAGCACTCGCCAGCTATGCGGTGCTGGATACGGCGCCGGAGCCGGAGTTCGACGAGATCACGCGGCTGGCGGCGCTCGTCCTCGCGGTGCCGAGTTCCGCCATCAGCCTCGTCGATGATCGGCGGCAATGGTTCAAGGCGCGCACCGGCATCCCGTTCACCGAGACGCCGCGCAGCCAGGCGTTCTGTTCGCATGCCGTCGCCTCCGGCGAGTTCCTCGAGGTAACCGACGCGACCGAGGATGCACGCTTCGCCGACAATCCTCTCGTCACCGCCGAGGGTGGGATACGCTTCTATGCCGGCGCGCCACTGATCGTCGAGACAGGTCATTGCCTCGGTACGCTGTGCGTCTTCGACAGCATCACGCGGCAGCCGCTATCGGCAGCGCAGCGGCAGGCTTTGCAGGACCTGGCGGCACTTGCCGTCGAACGCATCGAGGCGCGCAAGGCGCGCCTGCAGTCTGAGATCGCGGCCAAGGTGGTCAGTGCCACGTCGGACGCGGTGCTCGCCGTTGGACGCGACGGCGTCATCACCTTCTGGAACATTGCCGCAGAGCAGATGTTCGGCCACCCCGCCGCCTCGGCGATCGGCTCGACGCTCGATCTCATCCTTCCGCTGGGCCTCGCGCAGGCGCATCACCGCGGCTTCGCCCGGGCGGTGGGCGGTGGCAAAACCCATTTGATCGGAACGACCGTGGAGCTCGCCGCGCGTCGTGCGTCAGGCGAGGAGTTTCCAATCGAGCTTTCGCTGGCGCGCTGGAACGACAATCGCGATCAGAATGGCGGCGGCTTCGCCGCGATCGTGCGCGACGTCTCCTCGAGGAAGGCACTGGAACGCGACCTGGCCGATGCGCGCCTCTTCCTCACCTCGATCGTCACCCACATTCCCGCGATGCTATTCGTGAAGGATGCCGCGACGCGCGAGTATCTGCTGCTGAACAAGGCGGGTGAGGACATCATCGGCAAGGCGGCCACCGAAATAGTCGGTCGGACGGACGCTGATCTGTTCGCTGGCGGCAATTCTTATCACGAGCGCGACACGAGCGTTCTGAACTCGGCCGGCGTCGAATCCCATGAAAGCGAGTTCACGCGCCCGGACGGCCGCGCGGTCAGATTGCGGACCAAGCGCGTCGTGATCGACGCGCCGGAAGCACGCCGGAAATACATACTCGGCCTCAGCGAAGATGTGACGGAGCTCCGCCGGACGGAGGCGCGTGTCCTTCACCTGGCACTCCACGACTCGCTTACGGGCATCGCCAATCGCTCGAGCTTCGTCGAGCGGTTGGCGACGCAGGTCGATGCCGGGCAATCGCTTGCCGTCCTCACGATCGATCTCGATCGGTTCAAGGCGGTCAATGACCAGTTCGGCCATCTCGCGGGCGACCAGTTGCTGATCGAAGTCGCCAATCGGCTGCGCCGGATAATCGGCGACGAGGATTTCGTTGCACGGATCGGCGGGGACGAGTTCACCATCGTCGCGGTCGCCGAAGACCCGATGGAGCGCGCGCGCCACATTGCCGACGAGGTCGTCGCCTCCCTCGGCGAACCCTATGAGGTCTCCCACTTCGTGGTTCATGCCGGAGCGAGCGTCGGCGTCGTCATCTCGCCGGACGATGGCGTCACGGTGGAGCAACTGCGCAATGCAGCCGACCTTGCGCTCTACCGTGCCAAGGCGAAGGGCCGAGGCACCATCTGCTTCTTCAACGACGAGATGGACCAGGCGGCCAGGGAGCGCCGCGTGCTCGAGCGGGACCTCCGCCACGCCATCGAATGCGGCCAGATCCACCTCGTCTACCAGCCTGTCATCTCGTCGATGACGGGGCAGGTCACCAGCTTCGAAGCGCTCGCACGCTGGACGCATCCGGAATTCGGTCCGATCAGCCCCGAGATCTTCATCGGCATCGCGGAAGAATGCGGGCTGATCGTGCCGCTCGGCAGTCACGTCATGGCCGCGGCCTGCAACGCTGCCGCGGCCTGGCGGCAGGATCTGCGGATTGCCGTCAATCTGTCGCCATTGCAGTTCGAAAGCCACGATCTCGTCGAGACGGTCAGGAATGTCCTGAGCGCTTCCGCACTGCCCCCCAACCGCCTCCAACTCGAGGTTACGGAAGGTCTGTTGATCCGGGACGTGGAAAACACGTTTCGAGTCTTGAGCGAGCTGCGGTCGCTCGGCGTTCAAATCCTCCTCGACGACTTCGGCGTCGGCTATTCATCGTTGAGCTATTTCGAGCGATTCCCGTTCGACAAGGTGAAGGTGGATCGCTCGTTCGTGCGCAAGATGGCGACGACGCCGGCTGCCAAGGCGATCATCGAGGCGGTCGTCGGGCTTGGCCAGACGCTTGGCATGGGCATCGTCGCCGAAGGCGTCGAGACCGCCGAGCAGATGGAAATGCTTATCGCGCTCGGCTGCACCCACCTTCAGGGCTACCTTTTCAGCGAGCCCAAGGGCGAGGCGGCGTTCAGCCATATTCTAAGCCGGGGCGGCACGAACTCCGTCCAGGAACTGCGCCGGCTCTCCTATCAGGGCTGATCGGCGGCGCCGCCTCGCCATTCGATCGCGTGCGGATCGCATGGCATGGGCTACGCGGCGGTGCGCTCTTCTTCCAGCGCAAGCCTGTGCAGCGTCTCGAACAGCGCCTCGCCGGTCATCCGCGCAGGATCGAACCCGCTGTCCTGCACGAGCGTGCCGTAGCGCGCCGCATCGTCGACAGACGCGCCGACGAAGCCCATCGACCAGTTCTCGAACGCCCGCGCAGGTGCCGGATCGAACGCCAGCAGCGAGACGTCGCCATGGCGCTCGTCCTGCTGGATGCGCTCGAACACCTCTTCGACAGCGGATCGCGCGCCCTCGAGCACCTGGGCGAAACAGCCCGAGTTGAACATGAGCGCGCCGGTGACGCCGACCTTCTGGTTGTTGGCCTGACTCTTCGCCAGGATCGAGGTGATCGCGCTCGCCAATGCCGCGCTGTCGCCGGCGATGGCGTTGCGGCTGTAATAGACCAGTCGGTAGAGATCGTCGGACATCCCAGTTCTCCTCAGGAAGCTAAGGCCAATCGTTCGGGTGCGAGCAGCGCCGCCGCCGCCTCCGGCGACATCGGCCGGCCGGTCAGATACCCTTGCACCTCGTCGCAGCCCTCGGCGCGGATACAGGCAAGCTCGGCGTCGGTCTCGACGCCTTCCGCGATCGTCTTCATGCCCAGCGTCGCCGCCAGGCTGATCACGGCGCGGACGATCGCCTGCCGGTCGGCATGGGCGTCGATGTCGCGGATGAAGCTCTGGTCGATCTTGATCTTGTCGAACGGGAACTTCTGAAGGTAGCCAAGCGAGGAATAGCCGGTCCCGAAATCGTCCATCGATATGGATGCGCCGAGGCTCCTCAGCCGGGTCAGCACGTCCATGACCATGTCGGTGTTGTCGAGCAGGGCACCTTCCGTGATCTCGAGTTCCAGGCGCTCCGGCCGTAGCTGCGACTGGGCGAGCGCCGAGATCACCGTTTCCAGCAGCTTCCCGCCACGGAATTGCGCGGGCGAGAGATTGACGGCGAGAGACACGGATTCCGGCCAGCTCGCGGCTTGCTTGCAGGCGGTGCGCAGCACCCATTCGCCGATCGCGGTGATGACCCCGATCTCCTCGGCAAGCGTGATGAACTCTCCGGGAGCCACGATGCCGCGGGTGGGGTGGTTCCAGCGGATCAGCGCCTCGAAACCGGCGATCGCGTTGGAGGCGACATCGAACTTCGGCTGATAGACGAGCTGCAACTGCTTGAGCGCGAGTGCGCGACGCAGATCGATCTCCATCGATCGCCGCGCCTGCATGCGCTCGTCCATCCCCGGCTCGAAGAAGCGGTAGCAGCCCCGGCCATCGGCCTTCGCCCGATAGAGCGCGAGATCCGCGTTTTTCAGCAGGACGTCCGGCTCGTAGCCGTCGTCGGGCGCGATCGCGATCCCGACGCTGGCGCCGATGTGCAGCATATGACCCTCGATCGCATAGGCGCGACCGATCAGATCGACCAGGCGCGTCGCGAGCGCGGTTGCCGCGGCGGGCTGCGGTGCGTCGGACTGGACGACCGCGAACTCGTCGCCCCCAAGGCGCGCGACGACGTCGCCGTCGCGAAGCGCGCTCTTGAACCGCTCGGCGACTTTACGGAGCAGTGCGTCGCCGACGGGATGGCCCAAGGAGTCGTTCACCGCCTTGAACCGATCGAGGTCGACATAGAGGACTGCCGTCGCCTCGCTGGTCCTCGCCGCGGCGGCGAGCCGTTCCTGCAGGCGATCCCGCAGCGCCTTGCGGTTGGCCAGGCCGGTCAGGGCATCCCGCTCGGCCAGCTCGGCATTGCGCACGTAGGTCGTGACATCATCCATGCTGAGCACGAAGCCGCCGCTCGACAGCGAGCGCAGCGTGCAATCCAGCAGCCGATCGTCGGCAAGCTTCAGGCGCATCGGGTCGGGTTGCGTGCCGCCGTCGACGGCCGCGAACACGTCGTCGCCGCCGGTAGCACCACAGCTGGTGAACAACGCCGTCAGCGTGCAGCCGATCGGATCGACCGGCACGAACAGCGCCTCGGCACTCGCGTTGACATATTCGACGTGGCGATCCTCATCGAGGATCAGGACGGCAGTCGCCATTTCGGGCAGCGCCGCGCTTCTCGGTTGCAGCGCCCGGACAACGTCTCTCAAGCTGCTGGCAATCGTCATGCGGTTCGCCCTCGATCAGCGAACCCGCCTACGGCGTATTGCTCAACGAGCGGTAAACATGGCGATTTTCCATCCGGTAGCGAGGACAGGCCGAGGAGGGCTGCGAATGTCCGGATGTAGGCCTCACCTCCGTCAAGCTGCCGCCGGGAGTATCCAGCGTCCACGGCCGCATTGCGAGGCTGTGGCGGGCCGGGCGCGGCGCAGGCTTCCGGGCTCGGGCGAGTGAAAGGTAGAGAAGCTTGCCGAGACGCCATCGGTCGTTCAGCGTCATCCGGTGGCGTCGGCGGCGGGGGAAGCTTCGATGAAAAGGCACTTGGCACTCGCTCCAATCCTTCTGGCTCTCGCGAGTTCGCTCGGGGCGCAGGAGGAGCACCATCATCATCCCGCACCCGAGCATCTCGGTACGGCTCACCTGGAAACGAGTTGCGCCCTGTCGGTGACGCCGGCATTCGATCGTGCCGTCGCGCTGCTGCATTCCTTCGCCTATGACGAAGCCGACAAGGGCTTCGCCGATGTCGCCAGCCGCGACCCGAGTTGCGCGATGGCGCACTGGGGCCGGGCAATGACCCATTACCACCAGCTATGGGACGTGCCGGTCGGCGCCGGGCTTGCTGGCGGTGTCGCCGAGATCGAGCAGGCCGAGGCCATGACGACGGGCACGCCGCGCGAACGCGCGCTCATCGCGGCGCTGGGCGCTTATTATGCCGATGCGAGCCAGGTGCCGGCAGCCACACGCGCGCTGCGCTATTCGGATGCGATGGCAGCGATGGCGCACGACTATCCGAAGGACGACGAGATCGCGACGTTCTACGCGCTATCGCTGATCGCGACCGCGCCACCGTCCGATCACACGCACGCGCGCCAGAAGCGTGCCGCCGACATCCTGGAGCCGATCTGGCAGCGCCAGCCCGATCACCCGGGTGTGCCGCACTATCTCATCCACGCCTATGACAGCGCCGAGCTGGCGCAGCGCGGCCTGCCCGCGGCACGCCGATATGCGACCATCGCGCCCTCTGCTCCCCATGCGCTGCATATGCCCTCCCACATCTTCACGCGGCTCGGCCTGTGGGATGATTCGATCGCGTCGAACATTGCGGCACGCGAGGCCGCTCGCGCGCAGGGCGATGTCGGCGAAGAGCTGCACGCCATGGACTATCTGACCTACGCCTACCTGCAGCGTGGCCGGCTCGCCGACGCGTCGGCCATAGTGGCCGACCTCAAAGCCATGACCGGCCTTTCCGGCGCAGGCTTCAAGATCGGCTATGCCGGCAACGCGATGCCCGTGCGGCTGGCGATCGAAACGCGGGACTGGACGACCGCCGCCCGGCTCACGACGATGCCTGGCTCCGCGCCCCAGGTGGCGGCGAACGTGTGGTGGGCCCGTGCGCTCGGCAAGCTGCGGGCGGCGACGCCCAGTTCGGCCGAGGCAGACATCGGCGAACTTCAGGCTTGCCGCGAGGCATTGCGCGCGGCGAACGACAATTACTGGATGGCGCAGGTGGACGCCCTCCTCAAGTCGGCACAGGCTTGGCGGTTCGCTGCTGCGGGCAACAGCGCTTCCGCCGTGACGACGATGACGGCGGCTGCGGACGAAGAGGACGGGCTCGAGAAGCTTCCCCTCACACCAGGACCGATCGTCCCCGCCCGCGAGCAGCTGGGTGAGCTATACCTCGGTGCGGGAAAGCCCCGGGAGGCGCTGAACGCTTTCGATGCGGCATTGGCCTTGGCACCCCGCCGACTGGGCGCATTGCGCGGCGAGGCCGAGGCCAAGCGGCTCACCACCAACCTGCACCATCCTCGCGACGCCCGTCTCCACGCGCGCGCGGATGCGCCGGACCATACCTAAGCTGCGGGATTGTCTCGATTTGCCTGCTGCGCCTGTCGCCTTCCCGCCTTGCCCCCTATATGCTTGGCCGGAAGCATGGAGACCAACGATGACGGACGACAAAGCGGAAGAAGGCAGGGACGCCTACATGGACAATATACCGGTTTCGGATTGTCCATATACGGACGACGAGTCGGCCAAGGCCTGGACCCATGGTTGGCGTCGGGCCGAGGAGGAACTCCGCAGCGCCTGAAGGTCCCACGAGACGGGCGCCCCTGTGCATCGGCGAGGGAAAGCGGCGCTAATCGTTCAGCCGAGACCGCGACCCAATATCCGTGTCAGCCGCGCCGAGAAGGCCCGTGGGTCGAGCGGCAGTTCGCCGTCGGCGATGCGGGCTTCGTCGAACAGAAGGTGCGCGGCGTCCTCTCGTAGCGACCGGTCGCCATCCGGCATCTCGCCGAGCTTGGTGATGAGGGCATGACGAGGATTGATCTCGAGCACCGGTTTCGCAGCCGCGTCGAGCCGGCCGGCGCCCGCGAGCAGCTTCTCGAGCTGGCGGTCCATGCCATGCTCTGACGCCACGAGGCACACCGCGCTCTCGGTCAGGCGTTCGGAGACCCGGACATCCGAGACCGCGTCGCCCAGCGTCGCCTTCACGAAAGCGATGAAGCCGTTGACCGCATCCGATGCGACGGCGCCCGTCTCCTGCCCTTCCGCCAACGGGATCAGGCTCAGGTCGGCGAGCCCCTGCGTGACCGACTTGAGCGGCTTGCCATCATAGTCGACGCCCGAAGTGACCCAGAAGCTGTCGACCTGATCGGCCAGCAGCAGCACCTCGATCCCGCGTGCGCGGAAGCCTTCGAGCTGCGGCGAGGAGGCAAGCCGGTCGAGGTCGTTGCCGGTCGCATAATAGATCGCGGTCTGGTTCTCCTTGAGGCCGGCGGCATAGTCCTTCAGCGAACGCCATTCGGCATCAGACGCCGTCGTCTTGAAGCGGGCGAGGCCGAGCAACGTCTCGCGCCGGGCGAAATCCTCGTAGAGGCCCTCCTTGAGCACCGCGCCGAAATTGTCCCATACCTTCAGGTAGCGCTCGGTGTCGCCGGTCGAGAGCTTCTCCAGCTCGGACAGGATGCGGTTGGCGACGCCCGTCTGTATGGCGGCGAGTACCGGGCTCTCCTGGATCATCTCGCGCGAGACGTTGAGCGGCAGATCGCTCGAATCGACCAGCCCGCGCACGAAGCGCAGATAGCGCGGCACGATCTGGGCCTCGTCGGTGATGAACACGCGGCGGACGTAGAGCTTCATCCGGCCCGCGCGATCGGCATCGAACAGGTCGAACGGCTTGGTCTCGGGCACGAAGGCCAGCACGGTATATTCGTGCCGGCCCTCGGCGCGGTAATGGAGCGTCAGCGCGGGATCGTCATATTGCCCGGCGGCGCTCCGGTAGAAATCCTTATACTCGTCGGCGCTGATCTCGGACCTGGGCTTCGTCCACAGCGCGGCGCCGTCCGCGATCTGCTTCGCCTCGGCGTCCGCCTTGTCCTTCAGGAAGATCGGCACCGGCACGTGGCCGGACTGCGCCTTGATCGTGCGCTCCACCGTGAAGGCTTCGGTATAGCCCGCGGCATCCTCCTTCAGGTGCAGCAGCACGCGGGTGCCGCGCGCCGGCGCATCGGCGATGTCGGCCGGCCGGATCGTGTAGGTGCCCATCCCTTCGGAGGACCACATCGCCGCAGCATCGGAGCCGGCGCGGCGCGAGACCACGTCGATCCTGTCCGCGACCATGAATGCCGAATAGAAGCCGACGCCGAACTGGCCGATCAAATGGCTGCCCTCCGCGTCCTTGGCGGCGGTGATCGTGTCCATGAACGCCTTGGTGCCGGAGCGCGCGATCGTGCCGAGCGCTTCGGACAGCTCGGCCCCGCTCATGCCGATGCCATTGTCTTCTATGGTGAGCTGGCGGCTGTCGGCATCGAGCGTCACGGTGATGCGCGGCTGGCCGTCCTCCCCGAGCAGGACGGGGCTGGCCAAGGCCTCGTAGCGCAGCTTCTCGCACGCGTCGGCGGCATTGGAGATGAGCTCGCGGAGGAAGACGTCCTTGTCCGAGTAGACCGAGTGCACCATCAGATGCAGCAGCTTGGCGACATCGGCTTCGAACGAACGGGTCTCGGGTGCAGCTCCGGTGAGGGTCGTCATGGCGGTGTAGCGTCTCCCTGGATGATCGAGCGGGCAGATGGCGGCCAGCCTTGGCGCTTTCAAGTCGGCAGCGCGCGCCCGTCGCGCCGAGGTGAGCGCGCGGCCCCGAAGCTGATTTGCGACCGCTAATTCGCCTTCAAGCCTCGCGCGAGGCTTCGTCTGTCGGCGGCGCGGCGCAAACACCTCGCTGCGGTGATCGTCCCGCTGGAGGATGGCGCGAACCGAATAGCGGCTTTATCTGCCCCAGTTACGTGGCTATCCTGGTACAATTATCGGGGGGCAGAGATGGCGAAATACTCCGGCACCGCGGGTAACGACAGCTTCAACGGCACCGACGGCGACGACACCTTTTCGGGCCTCGGCGGCAACGACACCCTGAACGGCTTCGGCGGCAACGACATTTTGAACGGCGGGGCGGATGCCGATACGATGCGCGGCGGCACCGGCGACGACACCTATTACGTCGAGAACGCCGGCGACACGGTGAGCGAGGATTCGGGCCCGAACGGCGGGACCGACATCGTGCTCTCGGCGATCAGCTACGCGCTGCCGGACTATGTCGAGCAGCTGACGCTGACCTACAATGCGAAGATCAACGGCACCGGCAACGGCCTCGACAATGTCATCATCGGCAATTCGGCCGTAAACACCCTGAATGGCCTCGGCGGCGCCGACACGCTCTACGGCATGGGCGGCAACGACTCCCTCAACGGGGGCGACGGCAACGACCATCTCGACGGCGGCGATCAGGACGACGCGCTCTATGGCGCTGCCGGCACCGACACGCTGATCGGCGGCGCCGGCAACGACGTGCTCAACGGCGGCAGCGGCGCCGACGCGATGAGCGGCGGCATCGGCAACGACACCTATTACGTCGACAATACCGGCGACACCGTGACCGAAGTCTCGGGATCCAGCGCCGGCGACGACATCGTGCTGGCCTCGATCGACTTCACCCTGCCCGACTATGTCGACCGCCTGACGCTCACCTACAACGCCCATATCAACGGCACCGGCAACGGCCTCGACAACGTCATCACGGGTAACTCGGTCTACAACACGCTGACCGGCCTGGACGGCAACGACACGCTTCTCGGAATGGGCGGCAACGACACGCTCGACGGCGGCGCCGGCAACGACATCCTCGACGGCGGCGCTGGCAGCGACAAGATGACCGGCGGCAGCGGCAACGACACCTATGTGGTCGATTCGACCGGCGACGAGGTGGTTGAGAGCACGGCCATCGTCGCCGGAGGCAACGACACGGTGCAGTCCTCGATCAGCTATGCACTGGTCATCGGGCTCGAGAACCTGAACTTGACCGGCGCCGACGCGATCGACGGCACGGGCACCAGCGCCGACAACATCATCAACGGCAACGACGCCGCCAACACGTTGACTGGTGGCGGTGGGCACGACCAGCTTTACGGTCACGGCGGCAACGATACGCTTTATGGCGGCGCTAACGGTACCGTGCTCGACGGCGGCGCCGGCGCCGACACGATGTATGGCGGGAAGGGCAACGATGTCTACTATGTCGACGATCCGGCCGACATCGTCGTCGAGGGCGCCGGTCCGTCCATAGATTATGTCTACGCCTCGACCAGCTACACGCTCGGCGACAATCTCGATACGCTAATCCTGACAGGCGGCGACATCGACGGGACCGGCAACGGCCTCCGCAACGAGATCCACGGCTCGTCCGGTGCCAACACGATCCACGGCGGCGGCGAGGGCGATACCATCCTCGGCGGCGCGGGGAACGACACGCTCTACGGCGATGATGGGCAGGACCACATCAACGGCGGCGACAACGACGATACGATCTACGGAGGTGCAGGCTACGACTATCTCTCCGGCGATGGCGGCAGCGATACCATCTACGCGGAAGCGGACGGCGCGACGATATATGGCGGCGGCGGCAACGACACGCTGATTGGCGGCGGTGGAAACGACATCCTCCACAGCGACGATGGCGGCGATGACGTGATGCAGGGCGGTGCCGGGAACGACACCTACTATGTCGACAGCATCGCGGACCGCATCATCGAGAACGCCAGCGGCGGAACGGATCTCGTGGTGTCCACCATCGATTATACGCTGGCAGCGAACCTGAACAACCTGAACCTCGCAGGCACGGCGATCGACGGAACCGGCAACAGCATCAACAACATCATTCGCGGCAACGACGTCGCCAATCATCTCGATGGCCAGCAGGGCGCGGACAGCCTCTATGGGCTGGGCGGCAACGACACGCTGACCGGCGGAGCAGGCGCAGACCTGCTGGCCGGCGGCGCCGGCACCGATACGCTCACGGGCGGCACGGAGGCCGACACCTTTCAATTCTCGCTCGTCAGCGACAGCGTCGCCTCGATGACCCTTGCCGACCTCATCACCGACTTCAGCCAATCCGACCACGATCTGATCGACCTTTCGCCGATTGCCTCGGGCTCGAGCTCGGACGCCTTCAGCTTCATCGGCACCGACGCGTTCAGTGGCGAAGCCGGAGAGCTGCGCTACGATCAGCTGGACGGCGTGACCCGGATATTCGGCGATACCACTGGCGACGGGCAGGCGGATTTCATGATCCGCCTGTCGAACACGATCAGCCTGACCGTGTCCGACTTCCATCTCTGAGGATGCCGCCGGTCATATCGTCGGCACCCTTGCCGCCGTCGATGAGGTCTTTGCCGGCGCGCCCGTAGAGCACGTCGTTGCCCGCATCGCCGTAGATACTGTCGTCCCCGTCGGTGGCGTTGATATGGTCGACGCCGATAGTACCCTTATAGATCGCCGTGGAACCTCCGTTTCGGACCAAGCTATCGTTTCTCACAACTACCGACAAAGGATTCGTGACCGGATCACGACCCATGCTGCTTTCGAACCCACGTTCAGGGATTTGCCTTTTCACCGCTTTCGAGTGATTGCCGGTGATGCGCGGAGGAGCGGGGGATGGGCAGGAGCTGGGCGGTAGATGCGATGCGGCGGCCGCTGGCGGTCGCGCTGACGGTCAGTCTGGCGATCAACATCCTGTCGCTGGTGTCGCCGCTCTATCTGACGCAGGTCTACGATCGCGTGATCTCGTCCCGCAGCGAGGCGACGCTGATCGCGTTGACCGCGGCAACGTTGCTCGTCATCGCGCTCATCGCGGTCTTCGAGATGGTGCGCACTTTGGTGTTCGCGCGTGCGGGCGCGGTCGCTTATGCCTCGCTCGAGAGCGTCGCGCTGCGCGCCTCGCGAGCCGGAGCGCTGGACGGCCGCCAGGGCCGCCGCGCGCGCGCGTTCGAGGACCTGGAACAGGTGCGTGCCCTCCTCACCGGGCCGCTGCCGGCGGCGTTGATGGATCTGGTCTTCATGCCGGCGTTCGTCATCATCCTGTTCGTCGTGCACGTCGCGATCGGCGCGGCGAGCGTCTTCTTCGCGGCGATCCTCGTGCTCGGCGCGCTCGCCAACCGGAAGCTGATGGCGCGTACCGCCGAGGAGGTGGTGCAGGCCCAGCGCAAGGCAAGCGATGTGCTCGAAAGTTATCTGGACTCGGTCGAGAGCGCAGTGGCGATGGGCTATGCCGCGCGCGCCGAGGCGCGCGGCGCCGGCCTCTACCGGAGCACGGTACTCGGCCAGATGCGGGCGCTCGCCGCCACCAGCGGGACGACGGCGGCGATCAGGGGCGTGCGTCTGGCCAGCCAGACGCTGATCGTCGGGCTCGCTGCCTCGCTGGCCGTCAAAGGCGAGGTCAGCCTCGGTGCGATCGTCGCCTGCTCGATCCTGTTCTCCAAAGCTCTGTCACCGCTCGACCAGGTGCTGGGATCGTGGCGCAGCCTATTCGCCGCGCGGGCGGCTTGGCGCCGCCTGACCGCGATGGTTGACGCAGGATCGGCGGCGACCGCTTCGACCGAGCTGCCGGCACCCACCGGGGCGGTGACGTTCGAGCGGATCGTCGCCGGACCGCCCGGCTCGCCGGTCGCGATCCTGAAGGGGATCAGCTTCGCGCTGGAGGCGGGGCAATCGATCGGCATCGTCGGCCCGTCCGGATCGGGCAAGTCGACGCTGGCGCGCGTGATGGTCGGCGCCTGGCCGACAGCGCGCGGTGCGGTGCGTTTCGACGGCGCCGATATCCGACAGTTCGATCCGGCGCAGCTCGGCCGCCACATCGGCTACCTTCCGCAGGACGTGGCGCTCCTGCCGGGGACGGTCGCGGACAATATCGGCCGGCTGGAGGACGCGGATGGTCCGGCGATAGTCGCCGCGGCGAAGGCTGCGGGGGCGCATGAGATGATCCTGCGGCTGCCCGACGGCTACGACACGCTCGTCGGCGGCCCCGGCTTCGCGCTTTCCGGCGGACAGCGGCAGCGTGTGGGTCTCGCCCGCGCGCTGTACGGCGAACCGGGCTTGGTGGTGCTGGACGAGCCCGACACCGGGCTCGACGTCGAGGGCGAGGGCGCGCTCGGGCGGGTGATGGCCCGGCTGCGGGCGCGGGGCGCGACGTTGGTGGTGATCGCGCATCGCCCGTCGCTGGTCGCGGCGCTCGACAAGCTGATGGTGCTAAACGCCGGCACGCTCGCCCGTTTCGGGCCGACAGGGGAATTGCTGCCGCAGCTCACCGCCATCCCCGGCGGCAGGGCGCGCGCATGACCATGCCGGCGGCCCGCGACGGCGAGCTTCACCGCGCGTTGGCGGATGCATTGAGCGCGCCCATCGATCGCCTGTGGCGCAGGCTTGCGATCGGCGCGGGCACGATATTCGTGCTGCTGCTCGCGTGGGGCTTGCTGGTGCCTATTGCGAGCGGCGCGATCGCCGAGGGGCGGCTCCAGGTCCAGAACCACCGCAAGACGGTGCAGCATCTCGACGGCGGCATCGTCCGCGCGATCGCCGTGCGCGAGGGTATGCGGGTACGCGCCGGACAGTTGCTGGTGCGGCTCGACGATGCGGACGCCAAGCTCGCGGTGGGAGTGCTGCGGGCGCAGGCGGACTCGCTGCGCGCCGAGCAGGCCGCGCGCGAGGCCGAACTCGCCGGCCGCGGGGCGATCACCTTTCCCGCAGATCTGCTCGCGCGCGCGGCCGAGCCGGGCGTGCGGATGGCGATCGCCACGCAGCGCGCCGCGTTCGAAGCGCGCCGTGCGCATATGGGCGGGGACCGCAGCGCGATCGACGAACGGCTCTCGCAGATCGAGGAGGATGTCGGCGGCGCAGCGGCGCAGTCGAAGGCGCGGGCCTCTCAGATCGAGCTGTTCGATCGCGAGATCCGCGATACGCAGACGCTGGTCGACAAGGGCTTCGCCACGCGGCCGCGGCTGCTCGCCCTGCAACGGGCGGCGGCGGCGCTACGCGGCGAGCAGGCCGCGCTCGACTTCCAGATCGCGCGCAGCCGCGCCCAGGGTGCCGAGGAACGCGTGCAGCGCAATCAGGTTGGCCGCACGAGCGGAGTGACCGCCGCAGAGGCGCTGCGCACCGTGCAGGCCGATCTCGTCCAGGTCACCGAGAAGCTGGTGGGCGCGCGCGACGTGCTGGCGCGCAAGGAGATCCGCGCACCGGTGGCCGGCACCGTCGTCGGGCTGGCGGTGACCACGCTCGGCGGCGTGGTGCGACCGGGCGAGCCGCTGATGGACATCGTTCCCTCGGCCGAGCAGCTGGTCGTCGAGGCGCGGCTCTCGCCGATGCACGTCGACAAGGTGCGCGTCGGGCAGCCTGCGTTCGTCCGGTTCGATGCGGGCGGATCGCGCACCGCGCCCACGGTGAAAGGGATTGTGCGCACCCTCTCGGCCGATGCGCTCACCGACGAGCGCTCCGGCGAGCGCTACTTCCTCGCGACCATCGCGATCCCGCCGGCGGCGATGGCGCATGTTCCGCCGGAGCTGGACAAGCCGGGCTTGCCCGCCGAGGTCCTGGTGAAGACGGGCGAGCGGACGATGGTGGCCTATCTACTCGAACCGATCACGCGCGTCGCATTCCGGGCACTACGCGAGTAGCGTCGTCAACCTGGCAAGTGGCCTTCCCGGAGCGAGAGGGCTCGGTATCAGGCGCGCCATGGCGACGTGATGACCATGAGACGTGGTCCGGCATGCTCCATCATGGCGGCGCGCAGGCGCTTGGCGCGCCGGCTGTGAAGGAGGCGCTGCCACCAGTGCCGGAGCACCAGTTCCGGGATCAGGATCGCGACCGATCGACCGGGCGTGGCCGCATCGATCTTGCCGACCAGATCGAGCAACGGCTCGTGAGTCTCACGATAGGGAGCCGGCACCAGCATCAATCGCGGCGCGCTCATGCCTTTGGCGGCGAGTGGAGCGGCAATCTCGCGGTCGTAGCGCTCCCGGACCGCAGCGAGATCCTCCTCCTGCTCAGGCCCGTCGAGGCGGAGGAGGTGAACGGCGACGATGTCCGGCGACAGCGTCATCGCGAAACGCAGCGCCCGATCGGTCATCCGGTTGCGTTCTTCATAGGCCACCAGCACCGTGGGGGGCTGCGTCTCGTCGATGGTGAACTCGCCGATCGGCTCGAGGCGCTCGGTCAGCCGCGCGTAATGACGATGGATCGCCAGAAGCAGCACGATCGTCGCCGGAACCGCGAGGACGACGATCCACGCGCCTTCGATGAACTTCGCAGCGAGGATCACCAGCAGGGCAATGATCGTCGTCGCCGCACCGAGCGCATTGATCGCAAGCCGGAAGGGTTGCCGCCCTTGCCGTCGCCAGTGCACGACCATGCCCAGCTGGCTGAGCGTGAACGTCAGGAAGGCGCCGATGGCGAACAGAGGTATCAGCCGATCGGTTATGCCTCCGAACACGACCAGCAGCCCACCGCCCGTGACCGTCAGGAAGATGACGCCGACCGAGAACACCAGCCGCCGGTCGGCGACGGCGAACGCGCGGGGCAGGTAGCCGTCGAGCGCGACGAGCCGGCAAATTCGGGGGAAGCCGACGAAGCTCGTGTTGGCGGACAGGCACAGGACCGCCAACAGGCTCGCCATTGCGGCATAATAGACCATGCCGCGTCCTGCGATTGCGCCTGCCAGTTGCGACATGACGCTCTGGTAGCTGGGCTGGGTCTGGTCCATCGCGCCGAGATGGTAGGCATGGGCGATCACGGCGACGCCCGCCAGCAGGAGCCCCAGGACCAGGCAAATGACCGTCAGCGTCGCATGTGCGTGGCGCACGACCGGCTCCTTGAACGCGTTCACGCCGTTGGATACCGCCTCAACCCCCGTCATCGCCGTACAGCCTGCCGCGAATGCGCGCAGCAACAACCACAAGCCGACCACCTGGGTGGCGCGACCGAGGGGCGGCGGCGCGACCAGGGGATGCGGGTGCCCGCCGCTGGTGACCACGTGAAGCAGGCCTAGGGCGATCAGCCCGAGGAACGAGACGATGAACAGGTATGTGGGCAACGCGAACAGCCAGCCGGCTTCCCGCGTGCCGCGCAGGTTCGCGACGGCGACGAGCGCAAGGACGGCGAGACAGAGCCAGAGCGTGTAGGCGTGGAGCGCAGGCAAAGAAGAGGTGAGCGCCCCGACGCCGGCCGATATGCCGACGGCCACGTTCAAGACATAGTCGATCATCAACGCCGCCGCGGCGAGCAGCGCACCCATGGTGCCGAGGTTCTCCTTGGCGACCGTATAGGCACCCCCGTTGCTGGGGTAGGCGACCACCGTCTGCCGGTAGGACAGATAGAGGATCGCGAGGAGCCCGACGATCGGCGCGATCACCCAGCCGACCCAGACGAGGCTGACCGCGCCCAGCGGGATCATTATCGTCAGCGCGGCTTCGGGTCCGTAGGAGGACGAGCCCAGGCCATCGAGCCCCATCGCCGGCACACCGGCCAGCCAGCCGATCTTCTGCTCGCCCTGCTCCCGGTTGGAGAGCCGACGCCCGAAAAGCACTTCGATGATCTTCATGGGAGCGCAACGACGCGCGCTGCGCAAAGGTGCCAGCGCTCACCTCTCCTCGGAACTCGCGCGGCGAAGTGATCGGACAGGCTTTCGGAGCCTCCGCGCCAGTACTCCGGATCGATGCTGTTGCGGAGCCTGCGATCGGCGATAAGGTCGGCCATGGATGACGTTGTGCGAACCGTTCGGCTTGTGCCCGGGGTTCCGCCTCAGGAGAGCAGCTTTCGATGCGCGCTTCGTAGCGTGGCACCGCGGCCGCTGGTTTCCTGTCTGATGATCACACGCGGCGACGAATATTTTGCAGGGCTTATGCGGCGTGAGGCGCCGTCGGCATGAACCGCACCTTCCCGGTCCTGTTCAGTGATCCCGGCAAGGAAGCCGTCGCCGGCACGTTCAACGCTACCCCCGACCTGCGTGTGTCCGGGCCGCTCGTCTCTTGCCTCATGGTGTCGCGAGGGCGCCGCTTCCCGGCGGCGTTGGCGATCGAAAGCTATCGCACCCAGACGTACCAGCCCCGGGAACTCGTGATCGTGTCGGCGGCCGAGCGATGCGAGATCCGGAGCCTGATAGATGAACTTGACGATCCGACCATCCGATACGTTCCCGCGGCGCCCGCATCCCTCGGCGAGCTTCGCAACGTCGCGGTGGCGCGTTCCCAGGGCGACCTGGTGTGCCAGTGGGACGACGACGATCTCGCAAGTGCCGATCGTATCGAGCTCATGTTGGCGACCCTCGGCGGTACCGCGGCCAAGGCCTGCTTCCTGGACATGGTCACGCTCTGGTGGCCCGGGCGGCGCGTGGCGGCCACTTCCTCGCAGCGCATTTGGGAAAACACGATGCTCGTTCACCGGAGCGTCCTGCCGATCTATCCCGCACAACAGATGGGCGAGGATACCGAGATCGCAAAAATGATTGTCGCCAACCATAGGGTGGCGGCGCTCTCCGCTCCGGAAAGCTACCTCTATATAATGCATGGAGGCAACGTTTGTTCTGCGGAGCACTTCGACATGCTCTTCGGTGCCGCGTCATCCAAGCTGGCCGGCGCTGCTTACGACGAGTGGATGGAAGACGCGGGGGGCCCCCTTCCGCTCCGCCTCTATGCCGAAGAGCTCGAGCGTCGAGCATCATCCTCGAACTTCCGCTGAAATGGGCTTTCCATTGAGGTCCCTCCCGACGGTCGCGCTACCGGGGCCGTTTAGCCTATCAGACCGGACGCCAGGAGCATCAACGCGAAGATCGTCAGGACCAGGTTCGCGGAAACCACGAGCCACAGCGTCCGCCAGGCAGCACCCCATCTCGACAGTCGATAGGCGCCGCGCAGCTGCAGATATTGATGAACGGGGATCAGGAATACCGCCCACTCCATCGAAATGCCGGTCGCGGACAGAAGCGCCATCGCCGCGATCAGCAGCATCACCGCCGACAGCGCGTAGATGATGAACACCGTGTGGTCGTACAGCCGGTACTCGCGCCGGGTCGCGAAGGCGAGCCACAGGAATGGCACCGAGAGCGGTATCAGCACCCAGGTGAACTTATGGGCGTTCGCCTGGAGCTTGACGAGCAGCAGTGCCGGGTCTGCTGTGGCCTCCTTGATCCGGAGATCCAGCGCGGCCCAGCCGGTGAGGGGCGGATATTTGGCAAGGCCGCTTGTATTGACATGTTCGCTGTTGAGCCGGTCGGCGAACTCGAGGGCGCTCCCCTCCCCCCTCGCGTCGTCGATCGCTCCGCGAAGTTCTCGGGCATGTCGGACGTCGCCGCGCGGGAGAGCGGCGAGCTGCCGCCTCAGCATCGCTTCCCGCGACCGGGCTTCCGCCAGGAAGCGCGAGACATCGGCCGGCGAGAGCTTTCGCCCGTTGTGCACCACGACCGCGTGCGGGTGAAACGGGCCGCCGACGCTTTCGAACACCGCGAACATCAGGAAGGCGGCGAACAGGAACAAAGCCAGCGGCGACACGAAGTTGGCTCGCTCGCCGCCGATGTAGCGGCGGGTGAGCTCGCCCGGTCGGAGGAACAAGGTCGGCGCCGTCCGCCATATCTTCCCCTCGAAGTGGAACATGCCATGGACGAGGTCGTGGCCGAGCGAGGTCAGCGTCGTATGGACGTGCGCGCTCTGCCCGCACTCTCCGCAATAGCGGGTCGATAGGGAGGCGCCGCAGTTCAGGCACGAGCCTGTGTCATGTGCGCCCGCCGCCTCGCCAGCGCCGGGTTCCACGGCGCGAGCCAGCAGCGCACCGCTCGCGAGGTCTCCAGCTGCCGCTACCGGATCCATGCTCATGCCATCGCTTATAGCAGCGCCGACAGGGCATGCCACGATTCAAGGAACGGATCATCGGCTCAAGCGGGATATGCCGCTGCCACCAGGCGTACCCCAGAGGCGAGTTTTCCGACCCGCGCTACTCGCCTGTCCTGGAAAGCAGTTCGTCAAGCTGCTCCAGCTGCTCCGGCAATCCGGCCGCCGAGCCCTGCAGTGCTTCCTCAAGCGCTTCCTTGGACGGATAGACTTCATGGAAAGTCAGTAGCGTCTTCCCGCCTTGGTCCTCGAAGGTCACGGTCGTTATCGCGCCCTCTTCGCCCTCGTCGTTGGTCCAGACGATGCGCTCGTTCGGCACTACCTCGAGATACTTGCCGTAGAAGGCCATGGTGTCCGAACCGCCGGCGCTGAATTCCAGCCGATATTTGCCGCCGGTACGGACGTCCAGATCGCACGAAACGAGCGAAACCCCGGATACCGATTTCGGCATCCACCAGCGCTGGAACAGCTCGGGCTGACTCCACGCCCTGTAAACCGTGCTCGGCGGTGCATCGAATGTCCGCATTACGACGAGTTCGCGATCCCCGCGGCGCTGGACCGACGTGCGGTTCTGCGCACCACCTGCACTCTCAACTTGCTGATTCATCGCTTCCCTCCTGCTTCATTTCGCTGATGATTTCGTCCAGTGCTTCGAAGCGCGCCTCGAAGAGCTTGCGATGCGCCTCGATCCACTCGGCCTCCGCCTTGAGGCCGCGTTTTCCAAGCTTGCAGGTTCGCACCCGTCCGACCTTCTGCGTGACGACGAGCCCCGCCCGCTCGAGAACCTGGACGTGCTTCTTCATGCCGGTCAGCGTCATCTGGAACCTGTCCGCAAGACCGGTGATCGACGCGTCCGCTTGCCCAAGCTGATCGATGATCCCGCGGCGGGTCTCATCGGACAGCGCCGCAAACGAGAGATCGAGGGGAGCCATTGCACACTGAACCATCTGGTTCAGTGTTTACCTGCTTGCGTAGTAAGCGCAAGCGTCTTGACTAAGTGCGGAACATGCCCGGCGTCACTACGTTAAGGCCTCGCTCGACACGGTGATCCCGTTGAGTGCCGCACGGGCGGCGTCAGGCCTTGAGCCGAACTTGCGAGGAAGCCACGCCCGGTGGTCTCGCCGATACAGATCGGCAGAGCTTTCTCGATGGTCAGCGATAGCAACGAGCGGATGATTCCGCTCTTCGAAGAGCAATTGAGCGTCGGCAAGACGGAGGTGGTCACGGACCGGCTTCGGGTGTCGACCACCGTCGAGGAGCGACCCGTCCTGATCGAGGATGTGGTCGAACGCGGCAACTTGCGCGTCGAGCGCATCGCCGTCGACCGCGCTGTCGCCGAGGCTCCCGAGCCCCGCCAGGAAGGCGATGTTTTGATCGTGTCGATCGTCGAGGAGCGGCTCGTCGTCGAGAAGCGCCTGTTCGTCGTCGAAGAACTCCACATCATTCGCAGCAGCACCGTCGAGCGCGTCGCGATCCCGGAGACGATCCGGACGATGCGGGCAACGGTCGAGCATGCACCCGCTTCCGAAGCAACAGCGAGAGATACCGATGGCTGATCCGAACAACACGCAGGGCGCACCGCCGCGCCAGGTGCACATCGAGAAGAAGAAGACCAATTGGCTCGCCTGGATCCTGCTGGGTCTCGGCATCCTCGCCGCGTTGCTCGCGCTCAGCCGTTGCAACCGCCGCGAAGCCGTTGCCGTTGCGCCGGCCCCGGTCGCAGCGCCGGCCACTCCGCCGGTCGGCATCCAGCATGTGACGCTTCCTGGCGGCAAGGTCGTCGACCTTCAGCCCGCAACGTTGAACTACGACCTGCAGGCGTTCCTGGCGTCGACCGCGCCGGCGCCGCGGACCTTCACCTTCGACCAGCTCAATTTCGACACCGCGAAGTCGGACATACGAAGCGACGATCAGCCGACGCTTAGCGCGCTGTCGCAGATTCTTGCGGCCTATCCTAACGCGGTGGTCCGCCTCGTCGGCTATGCAGATGCGCGCGGCACCGATGCGGCTAACGTCAAGCTCGGCGCCGATCGTGCAGCATCGGTGGCCAAGGCGCTGAGCGACGCCGGTATCGATGCCAAGCGCATCACCACCGCCAGTGGCGGCGACAGCAATCCGGTCGCGACCAATGCGACCGCCGGCGGGCAGTTCCAGAACCGCCGCACCGAACTCGTCGTCACGAGCAAATAGCCTCTCACAGTCCCCCCGAGGAGAAGACCGATGACCCGAACGATCACCGCCCTGTTCGACAAGCGCGCCGACGCCGAAGCGGCCGAGAACCGGCTGAAGGCGTCCAACGTCGATGCCGGCCACATCAGCATCCACGACAAGACCAGCCCCGGCTTCCATGCGACCGGTGGCTCGACCACGCAGGAGCCGGGCATGTGGGCGTCGATCAAGAACGCTTTCCTCCCCGACGAGGATCGCCACACCTATGAGGAAGGCGTCCGTCGCGGCGGCTTCCTGCTGACCGCCGACGTGGGCGAAGAGCATGTCGATCAGGCCGTGCGCGTGCTCGAGGAGGCGGACAGCGTCAATATCGACGATCGTGCGCAAGAGTGGCGCTCCTCGGGTTGGGACTATGCTCCCGAAGCAGCGATGGGAGCGGGCGTTGGCGCCTCCGCTTTCGGCATGGACAAGACGGTTGCCAGCACCGACATCGAAGGCGAGCAGAGCATCCCGATCGTCGAGGAGCAGCTCGTTGTCGGCAAGCGCGAGGTCGATCGCGGCGGTGCCCGCGTCCGCTCCTACGTCACCGAGATCCCCGTCCACGAGCAGGTCCGCCTGCGCGACGAGAAGATCAACGTGCAACGCCGCGCTGTCGACCGGCCGCTCACCGATGCCGACGATGCGTTTCGCGAGCGCACGATCGACGTGACCGCGACCGGCGAAGAGGCGGTGATCGGCAAGACCGCGCGCGTCGTCGAGGAAGTGGTCGTTTCCAAGACTGCCGGCGAGCGCGTCGAGGAGATCAACGACACGGTGCGCCGCACCGATGTCGAGATCGACGAGAACGACGGTACGACGACCGACCCCACCTACCGCCGCTGATGTCGGGGTGACGTGCGGGCATCGCCTGCACGTCACCCTCGACCCAGCCCGCCACTCCGCCGGCCTTCAGCGGCTTTGTCAGCAAGGACAGCGCCCGATGCTTCTAGGTTCGACATCCGCGGTCGATGCGGCCGAGGCCGCAGTAACCCGTGCCGGATCCGAGCGGAATTTTGCCAATCGCCTCCTCGCTTGCGTAACGGCCACGTTCCCCGCACTTCCGGTCGGCAGGAGCAGGGTCGAAAGCACCGGCGGCGACCATGACCTGCTCATCATCGATGATCGCTACGCATTTCGCTTCCCGCGATCGGGCATGCATGACCTCAAGCTCGAGATCGAGGTGCTCAAGCACCTGCAGCGTCGATCCTCCATGCCCACGCCTTCCTATGTCTATGTCGATCCGGCGGGCCGGTTCGCAGGCTATCCCTTCATTGAAGGGGTCGAGCTGATGCCCTCCGTGTTCGCCGCGCTTCCGAATGGGGTTGGCGATCGCGTGCTCGTCGAGATGGCTCTTTTCCTGTCCGAGCTGCATAGCATTCCGGTCGAGGCGATGCGCTGGCCGGGGAACTGGCCGAAGGCGTGGACAGCCGCCGAGTTTGTCGACCGCGGCCTGGCCGAACGCCTGCCGCTGATCGCCAGGCACGTGCCGCGGCTCGCAGCACCGATCGAGACTTTCTACGACCAGTACCGGCATGATCGGCCGGATTATCTGGTGATCGTCCACGGCGATCTGGTTCCGGATCACATCCTGCTCAACCGAGAGACGGATCGTCTCGCCGGCATCATCGACTTCGGCGATGTCGCCCTGGGCGACCCGGCACAGGACTTTCTGGGTTTCTGGAGCTACGGCGAGGAAGTCGCGTCCCGGCTGGTGGAACTGTATCGCTTGGGCCACGGCGATCCAGGCCTGCTCCGGCGCGCCCGCAACCACTTCATCCGCTACCGGATCGATCAATTGTTCGAAAAGCTCCGTCACGGAGCGAGCGATGATGCGTTTGCCGAAGTGGTCGAACTGGAGGCGCTTTTGATCCCTCCGGCTCGCAAACAGACGATGAGGAGGACCATGTGACTGGAAAGCCATCCGGCGCGAATGCAACCGGCCACGATGCAGCCAGCCCATGGGCGATGCCTCTCGCGGGCTGGAAGCAGGTGCTGCTGCGCAGCTGGAAGGAGGCCGGCGACGACAATGTCGGCCTGATCGCCGCCGGCGTCGCCTTCTACGGCTTCCTCGCGCTCGTCCCTCTGCTTGGCGCCATCGTGCTGAGCTACGGCCTCGTGGCGGATCCCGAGACGGTGGTCCGCAACATGAAGGGGCTTACCTCTGTCATGCCCGCCGATGCCGCCAAGCTGATCGGCGAGCAACTCATGAACGTCGTCAAGACCTCTGGCGGCAAGAAGGGTCTCGGCGTCCTCCTGGCGCTGGCCGTCGCCCTGTTCGGCGCGCGCAACGGCGCCGGATCGGTGATCACCGCGCTCAACGTCGCTTATGAGGAGAAGGAGAAGCGCGGCTTCATCGCGCTCAACCTGCTGGCGCTGGCGATCACCGGCGCGGCGGTGGTGGTGGCGATCGTCGCCCTGATCGCGATCGCCGCGCTCGGCCATCTGGAAAAGCTGATTCCCGGCGCGCCCGGGGTGGTTGTCGTGCTCGGCAAGCTGCTGTCGTACGTGCTGCTCGGCTGCGGCGGCGCGGCCGCAGCGGCGACGCTCTACCGCTACGGTCCGTCGCGGGAGAAGGCGCGCTGGACGTGGATCACGCCGGGATCGCTGTTCGCGGCGATCTGCTGGCTGCTGCTGACGCTCGGCTTCGGCATCTATGTCGCCAAGTTCGGCAACTACAACGCGACCTACGGCTCTCTGGGCGCGGTCGTGGTGATGCTCACTTGGCTCTATTTGTCGAGCTACGTGCTGCTTTTCGCGGCGGAACTGAACTCCGAGCTGGAGCATCAGACCACCGCCGATACGACTGCTGGAGTGGCGAAGCCGCTGGGCGGCCGTGGCGCCTGGTCCGCGGATCACGTCGCCGACGAACCGGCGCACGACAAAGCAGGAGTGCCGGCTTCGGCCCCGACCATCGAAGACGTTCCCCAGGACGCGGCGGCCGACGCTGCCAGACCGTCCGTTCCCGCCGACTTCGTCGCTGCTCGCGTCAGTTCCCATCTCGCCAGGACGGTTGGCTTGAAGAAGGTCGGGATGATCTCCTCGGGCCTCGCTACGGTCGGTCTTGCCATGCTGCGCAAGCGCGGGCGCGCGGCGCCGGGAGCCGCGCTGATCGCAGCGGCGGCGGCGGCGGCGTGGCTGACGCGCGAGCCGGATCGATGAGGGACGGCACGGATATCGTTCTCGCTCGTTGATACCGGATCGAGTGGGACCTCCGCGCGCGAAAGCTCGTGCGGTAGCTATCTTAAGACGATCGGACATGAGGAAAAAGAATGGCTCGCAAGACAACCAAGGGTGACGTCGGCAAGATCAAGGGCGAGAGCCCGGAGAAGGTGCAGCCGACGCCGGCGGGCGCAGACATGCCGACCAGCTATGCCGAGACGCAGGGCAATGGCGGAGAGACGCACCAGACCACGTCCGATCCTGCCTTTACGATGACGAGCCAGCAGGGCATCCCGGTATCCGACGGGCAGAACAGCCTGAAGGCCGGCGTCCGCGGGCCGACGCTGCTGGAGGATTTCCAGCTGCGCGAGAAGATCTTCCACTTCGATCACGAACGCATCCCCGAGCGGGTCGTCCATGCCCGTGGTTACGGTGCGCACGGCGTGTTCGAGCTGACCGATTCCCTAAGCGACGTCACGCGGGCCGACGTGCTCGGCACGGTCGGGCAGCAGACCGAGGTATTCGTTCGTTTCTCCACGGTTTCCGGCAACAAGGGCTCAGCCGATCTCGCGCGGGACGTTCGTGGCTTCTCGGTGAAATTCTATACCCGCGAGGGCAATTGGGACATCGTCGGCAACAACATCCCGGTGTTCTTC